>JBMCPG010000011.1:0-12102 GCA_048626035.1 Cyclonatronaceae bacterium | reverse complement strand
CATACGCTTCCGATATCTCCGAGGGCCTCCCGAACGCGGTGCGGAAGGTTTGCGGCTGCAACAGCAGAAGGCGGCGAATCTGGCGAGGCCTGTTTTTTATGTTCGTCCGTGCCGCCGTTCATCAGGCTTGGTTCCGGGAGCCGTAATTAATCCAGATTACCCAAAGGCCGAAAATAGCCAGGTAAAAAATAGCCGAAGTAGAATAATCGTGGGCAAAATCAAAACTGGCGGGATAATAATACTGAAGCAGCACCAGCACGGCTACGCGTGCGATGTTAACCAGATAAATGGCCAGAATACCCATAGGCAAAAAGAAAGCCCGTTTAAGGCGATCGCCGGGATAGGCCATCACAAAACCCACAAACAAGCCAATGGCCTCCAGCCCGTTGCAGCCATTAATAATAATAACGCCACTTGTGCCGGTAAGCCCCAGCACGCGGCCGTCGAGAAATAAATCGAAGCCCGCGGCCGAAAGCAAGCCTCCCGTAACGGCGACAATATTCACAGACAGCCAGGCATCAAGGCTGCCCTCGGGCAGTACCCAGAGTTCATAAATAACGTACCATACTCCAAAATAGCCAAGGAGTTTTCCCAAAAAAACAAGTACATCACGGTTCAGGCTAAACAACGCATCAGACATAACACTCAGGAAGGTAACGGGGGTGAGCAGGAAGAATTAAGTAGAAACAGAATAAGCAGAAAACAACACCTTTAAAAGATAGTGCAAAACATAAAACGTTGCTTTGCTTAATATCGAAGCACCTTTTTTTCAGCTTCGGTGATGCCGTAATGAAGAAACATTTATTCTAATATCAGACTTATAATTAAAACGAAATAACAGACACTTAAGCCCTTAAAAACCGCCAACTAATCTTATTTAAATTATTTGTGATTTTTAATTAATACACTATATTTATAATTCCTACATAAATCAAATATCTACTCTACCCATGTCAGTTAAAAAGAAGCCCGAAAAAGACTTGCGCAAGGATTATCAGATTACATTACAAAGTAGTCTTGTTATCGCCCTGCTTGTTACGGTAGGCCTGTTTAAATTTAATATGGACTTCGGGGAAGACTTCGTGATTGAGGAAGTTGAGCGCGAAGAGCTGGAGCTCGAAGACATCGTGCAAACCGAAATCATAGAAACTCCCCCGCCGCCGCCGCGCCCGCCAGTTCCCATCGAAGTCCCCGACGATGCTGTAATTGAAGACGAGTTGGCGGATATGGATGCTTTCCTCGACATGGATGAAGGCTTCGATTCTCCACCACCACCTCCCCCGGAAGAAGAGGAAGAGGAGAGCGATGAAGTTTTTGTAGTCGTAGAAAACATGCCTGAAATGCAGGGCGGACAGTCTGCCCTCTACGAAGCTCTTGAGTATCCGGATATGGCCCGCCGGGCTGGTATTGAAGGCCGTGTGATTGTTCAGTTTATCGTAGATGAACAAGGTAATGTTCAGAATCCGCAGGTCGTGCGTAGTGCCGGTGCAGGCGGTCTTGATGAAGCCGCTATTGAAGCCATCCGCCAAATGACCTTCTCGCCCGGTATGCAGCGGGGCCGCCCCGTACGCGTGCAAATGACGCAGCCGGTTATTTTCAGACTGCAGTAAATACAAGACCGTTCCGGAACGTCTGTTATTTTTAAGCCGTTTTTATGGTATCATGATTCAAAGTATGATATCATAATGAGGGCATCAAAAGCAGGTGCATTGTTGATGTACCGCTTTTGATGCCCTTTTTTATTTCTTAAAAACAGCTTTTACCTCAAAACTATCATCTCTCATGGAAACGATTCATTCCGGACCCTACGACTGCATTATTATCGGCGGCGGCGTTATTGGCGCATTTCTGCTGCGCGAGCTTTCTCAATACAACATGAAGGTTTTATTGCTCGAAAAAGAAGCCGAACTTGCCCAACACGCAACTACGCACAACAGCGCCCTGGTGCATCCTGCTATTATGGTTGATCCGCAGAAAGAGCCTTTAAAAGCGGCCCTGGCCGAAAAAGGAAACCGTATGTATGAGCAGGTAAAAGATGAACTCGGCATTCCCCTGCGCCGCACCGGCGCGCTACTGCTCGGTAAAAATGAAGACGAAGCAGCGCAGCTCAAGCAAAAGATGGAAACCGCCCGGCAGCGCGGCCTTCAGGATGAAGTGCAGCTGCTCGATTATGATGAACTGCACAAGCGGGAGGCAAATCTGAATCCCGATATTTTGGCCGCCCTCGATATGCCCACGACTAAAACTTCCAGCACCATGGTCGTAGCCGCAAAAATTACCGGCAACGCTATCGCACACGGTGCCGAAATCCAGACGGGCAAGCACGTGGCCCACATTCAGCCGGAAGCCGGCGGAAGCAGCTTTACCCTCATCACCTCCGACGGCAGCCGCTATAGCGCTGGCATCATCATAAATGCCGCCGGAACCTTCGCCGATAAAATTGCCGCTATGGTAGAAGAAAAACCGCCCTATCGCATCATTCCGCGCCGCGGCGAATATATGATATTAGGCAAATCGGCCGCCGATTTTATGCAGCATACCCTGTTTTCACTTCCCACTAAAAAAGGGAAGGGCGTGCTCGTTATTCCTCAGCCCGACGGCACCATCCGCCTTGGGCCTACCAGCACGCCGCAACACTCGCCGGATGCCATTCCCGTTACCAAAGAAGGCTTGGCCCAAATCCGCGCAGATATCGCCGAAATGGCCCGGAACGTACCCTACGAGCACGTAATTGGCACTTACGCGGGCGTGCGCGCTTCCAGCGACTATGGAGATTTTTTTCTCAAAAATTCTACCGAGTACCCCGGCTTTATTCATGTAGCGGGCATCGATTCGCCAGGCGTAACCGCAGCGCCGGCTATTGCCGCCTATGTGATGAAAGAGCTGGTTCAGCCCGTTGCTCGTTTCAGTAAAAAAGACGCGTTTGACCCAAGCCTGGTTTAGGCTTCGGAAGCCTGCAGCGGTGGATTATCCCGGAGATAGTCCACCGCACGGGCAATGACGGTTTCCAGATTATCGAAGGCTACAAGTCCGGCTGCTTCCGCTATCGGAAGCCAGCACGTTTTCGTGATGCCTTCCTTCTGCTGCGGCGTAAACGACGAGGCGCTTGTCTGCATCAGAAACCAGTAGGATGTTTTTTCGAAACGCCCGTGTTTATCCGTATAAGCATGCCGCGTACAACCCAGGGCATGTGTTAAGGCGATGCTTTTTTCCTTAATGCCAACTTCCTCGGCAACTTCCCGGCGCGCGCACTCGCGTATGCCTTCTCCTTTCTCCTGCTTTCCTTTGGGTAAATCCCACTTATGATTTCGGAGAATGAGCAAGACATGTGGCATACCTGCAATAACACGTAGTATTAGCCCGCCAGCGGCATTAATAGGCATATATTCAGATGGGGCAGTTATATCAGACATTTTCGGGGACAGAGAAAGCGGTTAAAAAGAGTGGGGATAAGGGAAAAGCAGCAGCTATAAACTAAGGTTTTAAAACGTTTTTTTTTAAGTTTTCACAGAAAAAAAACAGGCCCGGAAAACAAAATAGTATTCACATATTAGAATACAAAAACCGCTTTTATGCATATTTACGGGCATTTTTTATGCAAAAAAGTTGAATAAATAATTTAGAAATTAAGCCTCAACCTATATATTGATGCTATGGAACTACGCATACGAAAAAAAGGTATTTTGCCCGTGCAACAGCTTCGGCTGCTCATGGCTGGCGGCATTATTCAGGCTGATAAAGATTATGCTTTTGAGCAGGATCAGCTTCAGCCAAACTCCGTAGATTTACGCCTGGGCCGCCGTGCCTATCGTGTACGCTGCGGATTTTTGCCCGAAACCGAGCGGGTAGATGCCAAAATCGAAAAGCTGTATCAGCATAGTTTTTCGATTGAGGAAGGCGGCGTGCTCGAGCCTAACTGCACCTACATCATTCCTTTGCTGGAATCGGTGGCGCTGCCGGGGCTTCATGTTTCGCATCATCAACTTACGCATGAGGCGGCCGCAAGCTCTCCGGCCGCAAGCGGGCAAAACGGCGTTGCCGTAGCTGAAAAGCCCGATACCGAACTACTGCTGAGTACCGAACACCAGCTCAGTGCCCGCACGAATCCTAAACGCACCACCGGCCGGCTCGATATTTTTACGCGGCTCATCACCGATTATTCCCATCGCTTCGATGAAATCACGCCCGGATATTGCGGCCCGCTTTATCTGGAAGTCGTGCCGAAATCTTTTCCGGTACGCGTCAAAACCGGGCAGCGGCTTAACCAGTTGCGCATCCGGCATGGCAACGGGCGGCTTTCCGACGAGGAAATTCTGCGCGCCCACACCATGGAAGCTCTTCTGTATAACGAAACGCAGCAGGCCCTGCCTCAGGAAATGCTCAAAACGGATACCGGTCTGTTTATGAGCGTAGATTTACAGGGTGATGATGATGGCATTGTCGGATACCGGGCACGGAAAAACAGCGCCGTCGTGGATCTGGAAAAAATCGGCTATTACGACAGGCTGGATTTTTGGGAACCCGTCTATGCCAATGCGCAGAAGCACATCATCCTGGAACCCGAGGCCTTTTATATTTTTGCATCTAAAGAGTATTGCCGTATTCCAGGCTTTCTGGCCGGAGAAATGGTGCCGTATGATACCGGCTCGGGCGAGCTGCGCACCCATTATGCCGGTTTTTTCGACAGTGGTTTCGGGCAGTCGGGCGGCGGTGGCGGCGCCCGGGCCGTGCTGGAGGTACGCTCTCACGATGTGCCCTTTTTGGTGGAAGACGGCCAAACGTTTTTTAGTATGATGTATGAAGCCAATACCGAAATCCCGGAATTTATTTACGGCGACGATATCAAAAGTAATTATCAGGGCCAAAGCCTGAAGCTGAGCAAACATTTTAAATAATTCAGCTTCTATTTTCTTCAAGGCCCCCCTTCAATTTTAATTATGTATCCCCTGCCGGTAGTAGCTGAACCGGATAGCGCAACAGCATTTTTCCGTTGGCCATGCGGCCGGCTCTTATCTGGAAAAACGAGCATAAAGGCTTATATCATTCTATTTATTCCGCTTTTATTTTCCTGAACTGCAAATATCGTTATTATGCCTCGCGATCGAAGAACCGTTAAGATGTGCGTATGCCATCGCAAAAAATTTGATCTAATCCTCGAATTAGCTAAGGATGCAAACTGCCTGACGCTGGATGACATTATTGAAGCCGACATTGCGGGCAAAGGTTGCGGAATGTGCCATCCCTATATCAAAAAGGCGCTGAAAACCGGCGAAACACGCTTTATTCCCGGCGATATTTACATCAACGCTAAAAAATAATACCGCCGCCAACGCCTTTGCCTTTGTTCATTATCTCTTCCGATGCCCTGAGGGCTTCCCGCTGTGCGCTCCCGGCCGATGAAGCCCATCATGCTCTGCACGTGTTGCGGCTTAAACAAGGTGCGCACATTCAGCTTACCGACGGAAAGGGCACGATTGCTTCGGCTATTTTACAGCCCGAGAGCCGGAAAAGCGCCTCGGCCGATATTGTAGAACGGCGAAACATTCCTCCACGGCAGCCGCGTATCTCCGTGTATTTAGGTATGCTCAAATCCCGGCAACGCCTTGAAAACGCCCTCGAAAAGCTTACCGAAATCGGGGTTGATGACATCATTTTAATGGACACCGAGCATACGGAGCGCCAGAAATTCCGCATGGACCGCGCCCGGGGCGTTTTGGTGAGCGCCGTGAAACAGAGCCAATCGGCATGGATGCCCGGGCTGCGTCATTATACGTTTGAAACGGCGATTCAGCATTTTGCGCAGCAGTCGGAAGGGCATCATATATTGCTGGCGGCGCATGAAAAAAAGGAAATTATTTTGGAAGATGGGCTTCGGCG
The DNA here is from genome assembly GCA_048626035.1 of Cyclonatronaceae bacterium. Classification (GTDB taxonomy): domain Bacteria; phylum Bacteroidota; class Rhodothermia; order Balneolales; family Cyclonatronaceae; genus Cyclonatronum. The sequence continues at coordinate 6,225 of JBMCPG010000011.1, read as the reverse complement.
CGAGGGCAATCGCTTCCCTGAACTGCGCACCCGGCTGTATCAGGATTTTGGCCCGGAATTAAGCACTACAGACAAAAATAAAGCGCTCCGGCTTCATATATTTATAGGACCAGAGGGCGGCTTTTCTCTCGGCGAAGTTACTCAAATGCTTCGTTTCCGGCATGCCCGGCCGCTTTGGCTCGGTGATGTACGCCTGCGCGCAGAAACGGCCGCCATGCAAATTGCAGGCTTGTTTCGCTTCGGGCTGTAGTTGCTGCATGCAAAAGCGGTATATTCCTGCTTTGTTTTCTTAATACCCGTATTTTTTCCCATGTCTGAGCCTCTCCTTCCCCTAAAGATCGATTTACTGCGCGGCAGCGAGAAATCGGGGTTTCGTATGGCCCTCGGCGTGCTTTTTTTCATAATAGCCGCTGGCTGGATTCTCTATAAAGTGCTGCTTAATGAGCCGCTGCATTTTTTTGATGCGGCCCTGTTTCTTGTTTTTATCCTGAATGCTGCGTTCCAGCTGGCCGAAGGCTCGGGACTTTCGCTGGCGGCGCTTTTTGGCACGGCGTTTATCATCATAGATAAGGAAGCCATTGTAGTAAAACCTTCGGTGCGCACAAAAGAGCAGCGCATCAGCTGGGAGGCCATCACCCAAATAGATTTGAGTGGCGAAAATCCAAGGCTCCGGCTTGACGAATCTGACGAAGGCGCATCTGCTCAGGAATACCGGCTTGATCTGAGCATGATTGCGCCCGGGGTGAAAACGCGCGTGCGCGAGACGATTTCAGCGCTCGCCCGGCAGAAAAATATCGTCCTGTACTGATGTCCTGGAATTTGCCCGACATCATGGTTTGATGCGCAAAATTTTGGAGCCGCCTTCTCAAAAAAAAGCTTCCATAATTTAGCCACAACGCACGAAAGCGGACAACTCCTTACTCATACATTCATAAAACAGAAATGCCCGTAAAGCCGAAATAGAGGGCTTTACGGGCATTTTTTACATTTGGACATTTTTCTGAAAGAGCAACCTCAATATGCTATGCCTGATACGCTTCGTCGCTGTCAAGCAGACGGCGCAGCACATCTTTTTCCACCACCCACGGGATGCTGTAGAGCCGGTTGGCGTGCTCTTCACGAATTGATTTCAGCAGCGGGATTTCTGCGGCCGCGCGCTGTTGTAGCAGCGGATCCTGCACTTGCGTGGCCGCCATACTTTGGTTTGCAATCCACGCATACGGTTCAATACCAGAGCGCCGCAGATCGGCCTGCAGCTTTGCCGCCTCGGTAATGGGCGTAGTTTCCGGCAGCGCCACAATCAGCAGCCTGGAATATTGCGGGTCTTGCAAATACATATACGGTGTTTTGAGCTTATCGGCCTGCATGCCGGTAGAGCGCAAAATTTCTTTATGATAACTCCCGGTAGTATCCAGCAGCAGCAGCGTATGGCCGGTCGGCGCCGTATCCATAACCACAAATTTACGCTTGGCCTGGTTTATCGCCTTGGAAAAGGCCTGAAAGACGGCTACTTCTTCCGTACAGGGCGATTCGAGATCCTCACGCAGCAGCTTCAGCTCCTCCTCGCTTTTATCTTTCCCGCGCTGCCGCAACACTTTTTCTATGTAAATCTGCTTTTCTTCTTCAGGATTGATTCGGTCGAGCGTCATGTTCGCGGGCAGGGTAATATCGCCGATATGATCGAGCAAGTGTGCGGCCGGGTCGGTCGTGGTGAGGTGTACCGCATAGCCACGCCCGGCCAATTTAAAGGCCAGGGCCGCAGCAATGCTGGTTTTGCCCACGCCGCCTTTGCCCATTGTCATGATAAGGCCGTGATCCTGTTCGGCAATGAGATCATCGGCAAGACGGTCGAGATCGGGCAGCTTACTCTCGTGCTCATTTTGCAAAATATCCGCGGCCTTTTCCCTGATTTCCGCTTTGTCTAAGGGATCAAAAACCTTGCGCAAACGTTGCAGCCCAAGCAAATTATAGGGCCGCAGCGGAAACACCAGGCGCGGAAGAGCGCTCAGGCGAGCCGGCATATGCTGTATGTTGAAATCGGCCATTTCATTCATTTTTTGAGCGAAGGGATCCAGAGGATCAACCGGTTCAAAATAGCCGTTCAATAGCAAAATTTGATGCGAGAGGCCCATTTCGGCCAGTTCGTTGCCGGAGCGGTCGGCCTCACGAAGCGCGGAGGCATCCGGCCGGCTCACTAAATAGATAGTCGTGGCATCTTTATCTTTCAGGCGGTTCACCACTTTTTCGTAGCGTGCCTGACTCGTTTTCAGCGCCGAAGACGGCCCGATACAGGAAGCGCCGTCGGGATTCGACTCGATATAACTGCTCCAGGCGGCGGGTAATTCCAGTAGTCTCAGGGTATGCCCGGTAGGAGCGGTATCAAAAATGATGACTTCATAAGGCGACTCCCCGGTTTCTTCGTCGCCGGCTACGTAACGGGCAAACTCATCAAAAGCCGCGATTTCGGTAGTGCATGCTCCCGAAAGCTCTTCGCGCATTTTAGCCAGTTCTGCCTCGGGCAGGATATGCTGCAAGGGCGAAACGACTCGGTTGCGATAGGCCTCGGCAGACTGTTCGGGATCGATATTTACGGCATGGAGATTTTCAAGACCGCTTACCGGCGTAATTTTTTCGGTGATGTCGGTTTCCAGCACGTCTTTCAAATTAGAAGCCGGATCGGTACTGATAAGCAGTACGGCTTTGCCTTCATCGGCGAGACGAACGGCCGTGGCGCTGGCCAGCGAGGTCTTGCCCACGCCGCCTTTACCCGTGAAAAAAATGAAGGGGGTAAGTTTGGGAAGCATCGAAGGGGATTGCATAAAATAACAGCGTGTAAATGAGAAAATAAGGGCGTTACATGATGGCTTCGGCCCAAGGTTTTAGTGACTCAGACCGGCAAATTTACCGAGTTCTTCGCGACTGGGATAGCGGCCTTCGGCTATCGTTTTACCGTTTACTTCCACGATGGGCAGACAGCCCGTGCCCTCAGCCTGGAGGCGGGATAAAACGGCCGGATTCGATTTAAAGGCCTGTGGCTCTTGTCCCAGGTTATGGCGGGTTACGCTTGCGCCGCGATTTTTCAGCCACTTCACGTCGCTGGCAAAATTGAGCACGGCTTCATCTACATCGGGCCCACAAACCCCGGAACTACAGCACATTACGGGATCGTACACTTCAACATGCACATTCGTAAACATTTCAGAAGTTTCGGGAGCGACCGTTTTTTGCGGATTTGTCATAATAAAAAGAAAGTGTAGTGAGAAGAAAAACAAACATCGTAAAAATACGATTAATATAGATAAATGCAAGCTGCTTTTCCCGAATGCAGGATCATATCAGCGAAGAAAAGCGCTCAGCAGCAGGTACTGGCCAGATCGTCGGAAAGCCCGGAAAGCAGCTCCTTCAACTCCTTGATGCCGCCTGCGTTAAGGCAATAGCTGGTGCGCGTGCCTTCGATAGTCCCTTGTATAAGTCCGGCTGATTTAAGCGCCTTAAGATGTTGAGAAACCGTAGATTGCGCCAGTGGCAGAATATCGGTAATATCTCCGCAAAAACAGGTATTACGCTCGGCCAGCAGCCGCAGAATAGCGATTCTGGCCGGATGGCCCAAAGCTTTGGCAATGGCCGCCGAGCGCTGCGTTGAGGCGGCTTCCAGCACGTTTCTGCCCCGTTCGGGCGTTTGAAGCCGGTTTTCGCTGATGTTTGATAAAGGAGTTGCAGGCATGGGTCAACCTGTTAAGGGTGAAAGAAGACGGAAACGGTATGTTGTATCTAGCCAACGCAGCGATTACATTTATCGTACAAAACCGATAAATAAATTCCCGGCTACATTCCGGACCTCAGCGCCCGGTATGATCCAGCCCGCCGAAGCCCAGCGCACATAGCTCGCCGGCGCCCAGCGTCCAGATAAATTCCAGCATTTCCGGAGTGCCGTAGGCGATTACCGGGCAGACGCTGGCCTTCATTTTGTAACCCTGAATATCGATGAGCCGGGTTTTTGCATTCTCAAAATTAGGATCAAAAAATACATTCAGGCTTTCCCCGGCAGACAGCCCGGCCATTTCCGCCTTTTCTCTGATGCCATCGGAAAGCAGCTTTCCACTTCCTGGGCTCCTGAAGGTTACGTGTGTATAGTTTCCGTTGGCCGCCGGCCGGCGCAGCAACACCGGCGAATTGGCCAGGAAACGATGACTTTCACTCTCAAACTCATCTAAAGGCGGATTCAGGAGTTCCGTCTTGTGAATGTGCATACCGTAAAAATCAAGGCGTTCTGCGGCCAGACGGCTTATTAAGGCCCGGGCGCGTTCATCATCATACATGCCGATATCCCAGCGGGCTCCGCCCCGGAAAAACAGCGCTCCTTCGCGCCGCTGCCTGGGCGAGGACGGGTTTTGCTGCACATTCCGGCCGGATAGCCAGCCCATCGAATAAAGGCTTAATTTATCGTACGTAATTTTAGTGCCAAGCCAATCATGAAGCCTATAGCTTAAGCTATAAGCATAATTATAGGGAATGCCTGTTGTATTTTCAGAAAGATAGATGCGAAATTTTATCATATAATAGAGCCTCGGGGCAGGCAAAAGGTATAAATACAAGCAGAATATGAGCTTGACTGAACATCTATTAAAAATAATTAATAATTATACTCAATATTAATTAAAATATTATATAATATACGAAAGATATACGCCAACAATATGTTAAATTGGCTCCAAATACTTAATGCAGATGCAATAAAAAACTAAGGTATAGAAACGTATCCCTGCTTTAAAAAAAAGCGTTTACAGAAGCCCCGCCTTATATTTCATGATGCGCGCGTACGCCTGCTCTATTGTGGCCCTGGATATGTTCCCATCTTCTATGTTTCGGATAATAATAGCTATCGCACGCTGCGCGATATCGGGCTCATATACTGAGTTATTAGGAAATACGAGCACGTCAATACCGGCATTGATGCCCCGGACCAGGGCTTCTTCAAGTCCGTAAAAGTCGGCAATAGCTCCCATCTGCATATCATCAGAAAATACCAGTCCGTCGTATTGGAGCGTATCCCGCAGCAGCGTGGTCATGATTTCGGGGGCAAGCGTGGCCGGATGATCGGGGTTCCAGGCTTCATTAAAAATATGGGCCGACATCAGCATTTCGGCTTTTGTTTCCCGACCCGAATCGGCGGGCGTGCTCAAGAGTTCTTTGTATGGCTTTAGCTCTGTTTCCTGCCATAAGCCGGTAACGTCGGCCATGCCGTGATGGGAATCATTCCAGGCGCTTCCGTGGCCGGGAAAATGTTTAATAACGCCCCACACGCCGAAATCGGCCAGGCCTTCGAGATACATGCGGGCGTGTTGGATAACTTGCTGCGGATCGGCCGAAAAGCTGCGGCCAAGCCGACCAATAATCGGGTTTTCGGGATTCACGTTTACGTCCACAACCGGCGCAAAATTGATGTTTATTCCCGCCTCAGCCAGCATCTGTCCCGTTTTTTCGGCGTAGTAGCGCGTCGAATCGGGTTCGTCCATCCTTCCGAGTTCGGCATGGCCGGGAATTTCGGGAAAGCCAAACTGCGGCTTGAGCCGGCTCACCTGCCCACCTTCCTGATCTATAGCCACAAAAAGCGGGTGCGCGGCCTCGTTTTGCAAGGCCCGGACAAGATCATGAAGCTGCTCCGGAGAGGCCACATTGCGCACACGCTGACCCAGGGGGACATCATAATCGAACAAAATGATGCCGCCCAGATGGCGCTGCCGGATATCTTCTATGATGCCTTCCCGGCCAGCATCTTCGGGCGTGAGTCCGCGGAAGCCGACCATGAGCATCTGCCCGATCATCTCTTCGAGTGAAGGCTTCGGCGCATCATCTTCGGGCGTATTAGCACAGGCCGCCGCTCCTAAAACCAGGCTAAGGCCTGCCAAAACCATCATATTAAAAAAGAGAAAACGGAAGGCGCGGGAAGCATTCATAAACAACAGGAAACTATGATATGGGAGGCGGGGCGGTTCAGCTTTTCTTTCGGCTGCTTTCGATAAGCTCGCGGGCCCCGTGCAGCGCGGCCTCGCTGATTTCGGAGCCACTCATCAACTTGGCGATTTCGCGCACGTGTTGCTCGCGGTCGAGGGTTTCAATTTTGGTAACCGTGCGCTGTTTGCGCTCTTCTTTCCGCACTACAACATGATGATGGCCCATGCTCGCAATCTGCGGCAGATGCGTGATACAAATAATCTGGCAGCT
>JBMCPG010000010.1:0-12187 GCA_048626035.1 Cyclonatronaceae bacterium | reverse complement strand
AAACGAACTTCCAGTGAAACTCACGGAAGAAATCACCTATATTGACGCGTAGCAGCGCTTTTGCCGCATCTGTATTTACACTTTTGATGGCGTTCAGGAGGCGGGCATACATCCCGAAAATAAGGGCCATGGTGCCGCCGGAAACGCCGGGCACCACATCTGCAGCACCGATAGCGAAAGATTTCAGAAATAGCGCCGGGGCCTCTTTCCAGGAGGTGGTGTCGCGCTCATTTTGCGTAGCAGAAGAAGCCGGCGCCGGGGCGGCTTCGGTGGAAGTGGACATAAATGAAAGGTTAAGAGTATGAAAGAATGGGAAATACTACCCGCCTACCAGCCCTGCCGCCCGATAAGCGGCACAAATTTGAAATCGCTGAAGGCTTCTTCGTCGAAATGGGCTTCTTCGCCGGTCTCCTCAGCACGGCGGGTGATCCGGTACATGACTTGTTTGTCGCCATCGCCCACGGGAATGACGAGGCGGCCACCAGCGCTGAGCTGAGCTTTAAGCGCTTCGGGCACTACCGGCGCTCCTGCCGTTACAATGATGCCATCGAAAGGCGCATACGCACTCCAGCCCTCGGTACCATCGCCGCATTTGAGCATCACTCTGTAGCCCGCTTCCCGAAGGGCGTCCTGCCCGCGGTGGTATAATTCGCGATGGCGTTCAACCGAATAAACCTGCGCCCCCAGCTCGGCCAGTATGGCCGCCTGATAGCCAGACCCAGTGCCTATTTCAAGGATTTTTTCCCCGGCTTTTACCTCCAGCAGTTCGGTTTGTCGGGCCACCGTAAATGGCTGTGAGATGGTTTGCCCTAAAGCAATGGGCAGCGCAGAATCCTCGTAGGCGCGGTCGGCAAACCCGGTGTCCACAAATAAATGCCGGGGCACGCTTTCTATAGCTTTGAGCACGGCTTCGCTGCTGATGCCCTTGCTACGCAGCTCTTCCAATAGCTTTTTCCGGCGATTGCGATATTTATACTGATTCTTTTCGTGAAACAAAATGGATTATTTTTAGATAAGGTGAGTCAGGCAATCAAAAAACCATCGGAATTTCCAGCGCCGACCGTATGCCTGCGCTTTGTGAAGATAGGTATTTTTGATTTCTAAAGCTTATGAACGCTTTTTGCAAGTGCTGGCTTTTTAACATGCCGGCCGGAAATGTTTGTCTCGGCCGGGCGGTTTCTTTTTTAATTTTTAAACATCTTTTTTATGCATGATGATGCCCGCCGGGCTCCGAACGTATCTGGTATCTGGGTGCAGCCGCCAGAGCTCACGCCTGCTGCGCTGCAGCCGCGCCCGCGCTATTACTTGCCGGCCGCCGTCGCGGATCTTTCATTACCTTACAGTAAAAAAGTAGCCCCCGAAAACGCTGATGAAGCTCCCGCTCTGCAGATACGCAACAATATTGCGGAAATACTGAACAAGGCCCCGGAAGGCATCACCCTGGCCCAGCGCAGCAATTTTATTCCGCCAACGGCCTGGGTTTATGAGGACGCATGGCGCAAAAAATCTATTGGCTGGCTTTCCGGCGAGGCGTTCTCGTTCGATGATGAGCGGGCGCTACTGCTCGATTGGCTTGCCCCGGCTAACGGCGAGCTGCTGCTGGACATCGGCTGCTCCAGCGGCTTTTATGCCCGGAGTTTGCAACAAGCGGCACCGGAAGCGGCCGTAGCCGCGATCGACTTTTCCCGCCCCATGCTCCAAGATGCCCGCAAACGGGCCCGCGCAGAAGGCCGGCGGCTGTACTTGCTGCAGGCCGATGCGCAGGCTCTGCCTTTTGCCGCCCAAAGCGCTGAAGGCCTTGCCTGCGGCGGAAGCCTGAACGAGTTCGCGCGTCCTGAAATCGCGCTGAAGGAAGCCCGCCGGGTTATAAAGCCCGGCGGCCGCTTTTTTATGATGCATTTGCTGGAGGCCAAAACCAGCCCCGGCCGATGGCTGCAAAAGTCAGCTGAAACCGGCGGACTTCATTTTTGGAGCAAAAAAGCTTCTGAAGCATTGTTTGAGAAAACCGGCTTTCGCATGGTCAAAGAAAAGTCGCTGGGCATGGTGATGTTTTCTTTGCTCGAACCCGCCTGAGGCGGCTTTAATCGGCCATCAAAATGAAGTCGGCCTGGCCATCGGGTTCTTCTTCATCGCTAAGCGTAGTAATGGTTAAAATCTCGCCGTCAAAGCCATAATGCCGTAAATACCAAAAGATGCCATCATAATTATCGGAATGATACCGCCCGTTGAAATGCAGCACCCTCCGGTTTTCGGCGGCGCGCAGATGGGTTAAAATAAAATGCGCCATTGTAGCATCTTTAACGGCTTGTGCTTTGGCGAGATTTTCGGGGGTACCGCCGCCGTGTCCGCCCATGTCCATTTCCATCATCGCGGCATATCCCGGCAGGCTCAAATCTATTTCTATGGGAAGTGGGGCTGCATGTGATTTGTCGCGGGCGTCGAGCTCGTCAAGGCTTTCGATGCCATTCCGATATACCTGGGAGGCAAACGGACGAGGGATATTGGAAGCAATGAGCGGGAGGTTTTCTGCCCGGGCGAAGTCGATCAGCGGTTTGTAATCGGAGGCATAATTTTGCCACAGGCGGGCATCTTCTTCAAACTGTTGAGCGGTTAGCCGCCCGCTCAGCAGGCCATCAAGCAGGGGCTGCTGATCGGCTTCGAACATTTCCAAAGCTAACATAAGCTGATGGTTCTGGGCACCGAGGCGCTTGTTAAGATCGGCGCTTAAGCGCTGTTGAAGCCGGTGGGCGGTGGCGTTTCCGTGCAATTCACCGAACAAAATAATATGATGTGCGGCGGCGCTGTCCAAAAGGGCGGCATAGCTCGTAGCCTGCGCGGCATTATCATAAAGCTCAAATTCAGCAGCGTCTTCCTGCGCCGGCTGGAGCTGTTCGCTGTGGGTACACGCGCCTAAAAGCGCGAGAGTTGCCAAAAGTATTAAAAAAGAAGGGAGGATGGAAAAAATAGAAGGCATAGCAATAAATGTTTATAGAGTGAAAGCGAGAGTATAAAACATAAAAAGATATGGGCAAGTTAAGTACAAAAAGGGACGTCGGTGTCTTCTGGTGTAGATAAAATACGCTAAATGCGTATTTTGCAAGCTAACATTTCCCGCAATAAGTTTTTATAAACCCGCTAACGTCCTTTATCATTTAACCTTTTGTGTACTCCTATGGACTTTTTTCTATTATCATGTTTACATCGCTACTGCCGGCCAGCCATGGCGCTATTAGCGATAGGACTGTTGAGCCTTACGGTAGCTATTCTTCCGCTTCGTGCCCAATCGGGAGGAGCGGCCGGGCCATCTGCCGGCGTTATCCATCTGCAAGTACAGCCAGAAGCCCTGGAAACGATGAAAGCTACAGGAATCGGGCAGACACGCACCGGTCTTCCTGGTATAGACGCGCTGCTCGCCGAGCATCAGGTGGAGCGGATTGAGCAGGTATTTACAGCCCCTGAACGCTTCCGGGAGCGCCATCAGGCGGCCGGATTAGACCGCTGGTTTACGATTTATTATGCGTCCAAAACCACGCCCGAGCAGCTTTCTGAAGCGCTGGGCAAGCTCCCCTCGGTAGCGGTAGCAGAACCGGATTACAGAGCTGTAAGCCACGAATATACCGGAATATACGAGCCGGAAATTTCCCCTTTCAGCCAGGATCCTGATATGCATTCGGGGGTTGCCGAACCCGATTACGACCTGCAATGGCACTATGAAAACCTTGGATTTTCCGGCGGTACTTCCGGAGCAGATATCAACCTGCCGGCCGCCTGGGATATCACCTCGGGAAGCCCTGAAGTGATCGTACAGGTTATAGACTCGGGCATCGACATCAATCATATAGATTTGGATCAGATGCTATGGGAAAACCCAAATCCCGGCGAGGGCTCTTTTAGTGATGATGTGAACGGCTGGAATTTTGTGAACAACGACAACGATATTCGGGATGGAAGCGGGCACGGCACGCACGTGAGCGGCACTATTGCGGCGCAGAACAATGGCATTGGCGCGGCCGGTATCGCCGGAGGAACCGGAAACGGCGACGGCATACGCATGATGATCATGCGTATTTTCCAGTCTAACGGAGTTGGGAGCGGCGAAAGCGCCGGAGCTAACAGAACGGCCCAGGCTATCGTTTACGGAGCGGATCGCGGGGCCGTAATATCGAATAACAGTTGGGGGTATACCAGCCCGAATGTGTTTCCTGATGTCGTAAAAACCGCTATCGACTATTTTATTGAGTTTGCTGGTTATGATGAAGACGGGAATATAGAAGGCCCGGTAGGCGGCGGCGTTTTCATATCGTCGGCGGGCAACACGCCAGACGGGCAAGCTTATTTCCCGGCGGCCTACGAACCCGTTATTTCGGTAGCGGCAACCGACCATAACGATCAGAAAACTTCGTATTCCAACTATGGAGAGCATGTAACTATATCGGCTCCGGGCGGGCAGCTTACGGCCGATAACAGCGAAGGAGGCGTGTATAGTGCAGATCTACAGTCGGTATATAGCTATAAACAAGGTACTTCTATGGCTTCGCCGCACGTAGCCGGCGTGGCCGCACTTATCGCCTCGCATTTTCAGGGCATCACCAGCGAGGAGTTGATTTCCCGCCTGGTAAATACCGCCGATTCTATAGATGAGCAAAACCCTGACCATGCCGGTTTTCTTGGCAGCGGGCGCGTAAATGCCGGCCGCGCGCTTACCGAAGAGCCGGCTCCCGGCCGCCCGGCCCTGATTTCGCCTGCTAATGATGCCGTCGAGATTCCAACCAATACTTCTTTCAGCTGGGACGAAGCCGTGTTGGCAAGCGCCTATGACTTTCAACTCTCTACCGATCCCGGTTTTGAAACGCTGGAAGACAACCGGCAGAACCTCACTGAAACAACGGCTGATATTAATGATTTGCAGACTTCAACAACGTACTACTGGCGCGTTCGGGCCTCGAACGATGCAGGCGCGGGGCTATGGTCGGACGTCTTCAGTTTTGAAACCAGTACGGTGGTTAGCACCGAGCCGGGGAGCAGTATTCCTTCGGCAATTGAGCTTGCCCAAAACTATCCGAATCCGTTTAACCCGGGTACACAAATTCGCTACACTTTGGATACTCCCGGATTTGTTGAATTATCGATATACAGTATTTCCGGGCAAAAAGTAGCCACACTTGAACAAGCGCAGCGCCCGGCTGGTACGCATACGGTTTATTTTGATGCATCCGCGCTTTCTTCGGGTGTCTATTTATATCGTCTGCAAACAGAAAAAGGCCAAATGCTCCAGCGCAGGATGACGCTCATTAAGTAATAAAGCACTAAAAAACAATATTTTTTGCGCCCTTTATCATAACATAAAAAAGCCTCCTGCTTTGGGTGCAGGAGGCTTTTTTCGTTGCCAATATCTTAAAAGTTTAACTTTTATACAGTGAAGCTTAATTCCTGAACTCAGGGCGTGGGAGGAACTAAGACTTTTCCATTTTCCGGGAAAAACCACCAGGTTGTATTCAGGGTGCCTTCACTTTGGGCCCATCCTGCGAATTGATCATACGCATCGGTAATATCGGTTCTTTCGGTGGGAATCGACGGCTCGATGCCTGGTACGATCTGAAGCGTCAGGCCCCAGGGAAGGAAATTTTCCGTGCGGTAAAATGGAGCAGGCTTAGAAAACTGGCGGCCGGGGGTACGATCCCAGGCAACCGTTGAGGAGTTATCTTCTCCTGTGCCGAGTTCACTGCCATCAGATAAAGCCGTAGGAGGATTCCCGACGGAATGAATTTCGCGGCCACGGTCGGTAGAAGAAAACAGAAAGTAATGAAGGCTGATATTATTGCCGCCAAAGCTGTCTTCATCCCAGGTAATGCTGTAGTTAAACGTGGTGGGAGTAGTTTCATAGCGCTCCAGGAAGGTATTCCAGGTCGGCATTGCTTCATCTACATCCTTTAAGTTATCGATAAGGCGCGCAACGTTGGAGGCACCGGCCTCAGCCGTAGCATCGCCGCTAAACGTAATAGCATCGGTTGGCAAATACGTGCTGGTTGCGTCTGTACCGCGGAGTACTTCAACGCCAAGACCGTAGGGAAAATAAGCGCCCATACTTTCAAAACTTACGCTTACATCGGCACCAACAACTTTATTATTGGCATCGAGCTGCTTTTCAACGGTAGATTTAAAGGTGTAATCGTTGAAGTCGTAATCGCCTTTGTAGGGCCATTTGTCCTCATACATGTGATAGTAATACAGCGTGGTATTGAAAAGCTGTGCGTTGCCGTCTCTATAGCTATCGATAGCAGATTTATTAACGTCGTAGCCTTCAAATAGAATGGTACCGGACTCTGCATCTACGGTTTGGCTATGTCCTGTTGCCGGATTTACCAGCGTGAGGCGTTCGATGTAGTTGGGCAAGGGCTCGTTGAACCGGATACCATCCTCGAGGATATTGAGACGCGCAATCATGCGCTCGTCTTCTGCGTAGATTTCGAGCGGCGTATCAACTAAAGCGCGGTCGGCAAAATTGATGGTTAAATCCAGCTCTTTAGAGTTCGACCAGTTAAAATCATCGGCAATATTTAAGCTGTTAAATCCATCGGCACCGTCATCATCGGCTTGGGGAGTAGATACATCACAAGACTGCAGCAGAAGCCCGGCACATGCGATCAGAACTATAATTGGATAAAAAAACTTTTGAGTAAACATAATCTTACAATTTAAGAAATGTAGTATAATAGGGTGGCATAAAGCCTGAAGGTGCTGTCTATGAAAACTGCATCATATAAATGTAAATGATGAGATATAGTGCAATAACTGGTAAAAGAGAATATAACTTACTACACTTTTAATATAGCGTATTACATTTGTTTTTTTTGTGCTTATCGACGAATGCCCCTTATTTTTCGATGAATTTAAAATCAGTTTTCCCCCTCAGTGGCTGAGCAATGATTAATTTATGGGGTAAAAACGTTTTTAGGCGTCGTATCTACCCTCTTTTTTGCATTTCGCAGCACATGCTGCCAGTAGGCTTTAGGTTTGGGCAAAACCGGCGGACGCTCCGAGAGCAAGCTTGAAGGGTACTGTGGCTCGCGCGCCGCGCCCTGTTGTGCCAGGCGTTCGAGCATTTCTTTGCGTGCACCATAGGTTTGATGCAAAAAGTCGATTGCCTCAGAGTCGAGAGAAATATGATAAATGCGCACCAATGCTTTAGCCAGCTCTTCTGCAGAGCCGTCGAGGGCATCAGTGGCAATCTTTGCGCCCCGTTTGCCAATCTCCATTTTTTGAAGCCCGGTTAAATCGGGGGTAAGCTCGCCCAGATAGGTCGCTTTGGTAGCGTTTAGGTTGCGCTGTATTTCGGGTTTGGAGAGCCCTGCGTAGGGTTCCAGTGTTACGGCCAATTCGAGCGCAAGCCGGCGGGCGGCTTCGGTTCTATTTTCATAATTTGCAGGGTCTTCGTGATGTATCCAGGAAAGCTTATTGCCGGTGTCTGCCATGTTTTCCTGCTCAAAGTAGGCCAGCAGGTGCCGGCAGACGGCTATTCGTTCTTCTTCGCTGAGCAGCACTATATTTTCTTTGATGCTTAATCCTCGCTTTTTGCCATATTGAAGACGTAGCAAGGCATGCTTGCTTTCCGGCGAGCTTTGTTTCATGAGCTTATCCCATTGTGCACTAACTTCAATAAGCTGTTTATGCCGCTTTCCGATTTCGATGTTGCCTTTATAAGCCATTTCGTAAAGCCCGGTTGCAACACGTATTTTCTCGTAGAAACGGGCCAGCTTTTCGGGGTCGCTGCTGCCGTCCATAGCTGAGAGTTCCCGGCGTAATTCTGTACTCAGCTCATCGAGAATGCGCACAACTTTATGGGTGAGTTGTTGCATGGGCAACCCTTTGGGCAGCTTGTTTTTATCGATAAGGCCGGTTTCCCGCAAGTATGCGGCCAGCGCCCAGATCCGGTTGCTGGCTTTGGCTTGCGAAATGCGGTACTTACTACGCTTTTCTTCGAGCAGATCGAGCAGCCGCGCAAATTTCCAGCGGCCCGAGTAAGTAAAGGTGAGGATAGGAATTTCCCGTCCGCATATGAGTTCGAAGGTAAGTACAATCATTTCTTCTACATCCCGGAAGGTCATCAACAGCGGGTTATCCTGCTCGGAAGCCGACATCACCCGTTGTAAAAAATGCTTTTCGCGTTCCACTCCCTGCCGGAAACTACCCGTGGTGATGCCCTTGAAGCGTTCTTCGAGCATTTCGGCGGCTTGTGGCGATTGCTTTTTGAGCTGTGCAATTTGCTGCTCAATATGTTCCTGATTGGTTTGGTATATTTCGCGCGCACGGGTATGCAGCCCGGCCCGGCGATATGCATGAAGCCGGGCCATAAGCCGGCCTACGTCTGCATCGTTTGTGAGATCAGAGAAGGCAATGGCTACGCCATAGGAGGTCAGGTCTATTCGCCGAAGCAGTTGCAGGGCGGCTTCGCGCCGGCGGGCGTTTCCTTCATAGGCTTGCACCTGCATGTCGCCTACTTCGAGCAGCAAATCGCCCAAAATATCAATAACTTTAAGAACCGTTTGCTCGTCTTGCTCTTCCACATGGCCGCGCGTAGTATCGTAGCCGATTTTTACAAACAGGCCTATAATCCCCGAAAGCACCGAAAAGCTGATAAAATAGAGCATTAATTCCACGGGCGGGAGCACGCCGTAGCCAATATAATAGCCGCCAATAAGCCCGAGAGCCGTAACGGGGCCGGCACTCCAGAATAATTGTACCAGGGTACGATACCAGTGTACCCGGTTAAGACTGCGTTTGAGCCGTTTTATGCGCTCGTTGGAATGATGCCCGAGGCGAACGTGGCGTTTATCGTTCTTCAAAACACGTCAATAAATATAAAAAACAGACGAAAAGGATGAGGAGCTGCGGCCCGGCTACGCGAAAACATACCCGGCCAATAGCATAGCCCGGTGTATGCATTATAGCGTAATTTTTCTGATGACCGTGAGGGGAGTGTCGCCAGGCTTAGTTTTCGGGCCTTTAGCCGCTTTTTTTATCTGCTTTGCGGTTCAGGAAGTCGCCTACCCGCTCGTGGTGCTGCTGCGAAGCCCATAACCTGGCAAAAGCAATGCGTTCGTTATTGATAGATTCTTTATGTGGATGTTTTTGGGCATAAGTAGCGCCTTTTTTGAGCGTTTTGATCATCGCACGGTCGTTAAGGGCGAGTTTTTTCATGGTCTGGTTTACATGTGCCTTCATTTGTGCCGAGCCTTCCACAATATCTACCAAGCCAGCCATCAGGGCATCTTCGGCCCCCACAAGCGCCTGTGTTCCGAGCCAGAAAAGTACTGTAGAGCGGTTGCAGCGCTCGATAAGCCGGGTGAGGCCACCCCAGCCGGGCGGCAAATAAAACTTGCCTTGTGTAAACCCAAAGCGGGCATGGCGCACGCAAATACGAAAATCGAAGGCCATCATTACTTCACAACCGCCCCCGTAGGCATCACCATTAATAAGGGCGATGGTCCAGCAGTCGGCGGTTTCTATACGGTGCAGAATATTACCCATCCGCATCGACATCATGCGGGCATCGTGCTCGGTTTTGAGCCCGGAAAAAGCTTTCAGATCGCCCCCGGAGGCGAAATATTTATTCCCCCGGCCGGTAAGGATAAATACGCGTATCGTTTCGTCTTGTTCTATAATATCGCATACCTTTTCGAGGGCTTCCATAACTTCAAAGTCTATGGCGTTATGGCTGCTCAGGCGGTTTATTTTTGCTTGTAATACATGCGGGGCAGGAGTGCTGAGAGAAAGGGATTCCACAATGAAGCTGATACTTGAAAATTAAAATTCGGGACGTAAATGCCCTGACCGCTATGGTCGGCCTATATTAGGATTTTTTGGGCACAAGTTGAAGTACTTTCTGTTTCCCGGTGTTTCCCTTTCCTCAGGAAGCAGCCCCGCCCGGCTGCACCTCGCCCTCTATCCAGTCTAAAAACGCGCGGCTGCCTTCTACGAGCGGCATCGCGACTACGCAGGGTAAATCGTGGCTGTGCAGCTCGTTCACTTTTTCATCTATGGCCCGCACTCTCGAGCGCATAGATTTCATCATAAGCACTACTTCAGCATCCTGCATGATTTTGCCTTCCCAGCGATATACCGATTCCATTTTGTGTAAGATGTTCGCACAGGCAATAAGCCGGTGCACGAGCAGCGCTCCG
Organism: Cyclonatronaceae bacterium; assembly: GCA_048626035.1. Taxonomy (GTDB): domain Bacteria; phylum Bacteroidota; class Rhodothermia; order Balneolales; family Cyclonatronaceae; genus Cyclonatronum. The sequence goes on along the minus strand of JBMCPG010000010.1, from coordinate 2,006 downwards.
GCAATGCTGCGCGCTTCCTCAATGCCGGAAGTGGTTACATAAACCAGTACAGGTTCGTCTTTTTGTTCCATAATGAGCACCCGATTGCTAACATTAAAGGCTTGTAATAGCTCTTTAACAGTTTGATAATAAAATAAATAAGCATTATGTACAGCGGCTTGTATTTAGCACGCTTGCATACCTGCTTATATACAAAAAAAACCCCTCTATTCAAAAGATAGGATAGGCATTCGGGCAGGCCCTGCGGCAGGGGTGGCCCATCGGAGGGCCGCCCATGGAGCGTGTTTTTCAGAGGGGCATTTTTTGTGGCTTTTACCATGCTCTATTGGGGTGAAAGCCTTATTTTAAAATGAGAATTGCCTATGTTGGGCTACCTTTCTATACTATGAATATATCTTCCTTTTTTACCGGAGGCGGTATTGCTGCTGCCGGCTGCGGCTGTAGTTAGCACATTTGCTGGATTTTGCACTACCGGGCGAAGTACTATGCTTTTGTTCCACCTCCCCGGTACTTATTATTTATGCCTATTTTTTGTTATGCCTGATCCTACTACTGTATTAGCTTCTAATACGCTTGAAATCAAATATGCTGCTATTGCCAGCGGCTTCATTTTTTTATGGCTGCTGCTGGAATATATTCTTGGTGCTCATGGCCAGAATTTGCGCTACTATCCCTACTTCGTAGCCGGGAGTTTAGCCGTACCTGCCGCTGGCATCCTTATGCCCATCTGGCGGCGGAAAATGTACAGCATGGAGGGCCTGCGTTTCGAACAGGCGTTTAAGAGCGGGCTTTTAGTAACGGCTGTGCTTACGGTTACGCTGCCGTTAATATATTTTGTGTTCTTTAAATTTATCGCTCCCGATTTATTTGAGAATATCCGGCAATTTGCCCACACCCATGCCCATCGTTTTGGCCTGCGCCCTAATGTTGCCATGAGCCGCGCCGAGCAGCTTTTTAATCTGCGTAATTATATACTGGCGGGCTTTTTCGGAACCATGATTTACGGAAGCCTGATCGCCGGCCTTGGCGGCTACCTGTTTCGCACCAAATAAAATAAAGGGTATAGGTATGAGTCCTGAAATCGGCAGACTGTTAATCGGGCTGGGAGTACTTATTATTGTGCTGGGCCTTGTTTTCCTGTTTTTTGGTGATAAGCTCGGCTGGCTCGGAAATTTACCGGGTGATTTGCGTTTCGAGCGCGGGAATACCCGTGTATATCTCCCATTTGCAAGCATGATTTTATTGAGTATCCTGCTCACTATTATCATTAATATTTTCCGGAAGCTATTTTAGGCTTTTTGTGCCGGAAACGATGACTTACATCCAGGGCAGGCGCTCCAAATCTACGTTTCCACCGGTAAGTATAATGCCTATATCTTTATCTTCAAACCGTTCGGGCCCGGCCGCCATCACCGCTAAAGGAAGGCTGCAGGAGGGTTCTACAATAATCTTCATGCGCTCCCAAATATCGCGCATAGCCTGTATAATGCCGGCTTCAGAAGCCGTGAAAATATCATCGGTCAGCTCCCGGATAATAGGAAAGGTGAGGTCGCCCAGAGAGGTACGCAGCCCGTCGGCGATGGTATCGGGCGCTTCTGCCGGAAGGAGTGTTCCGCTGTAAAAAGAGCGCCGGGCATCGTCGGCTTGCTCTGGTTCACATCCAATTATGCGCACGTGCGGGGAAAGCTGCCGGGCCGCTATGCTGGTGCCGGCCAGCAGCCCGCCACCGCCCACCGGAACCATAATAAAATCCAGGTCGGGGTAGTCGGTGAGCAGCTCAAGCGCTGCCGTAGCCTGGCCCTGTATGATGTGCTCGTGGTTGTAGGGGGAAATAAAGGTGGCGCCGGTTTGCTCAATGAAGTCAGCGAGGGCGCGCTCGCGGTGCTTCAGGCCGGGCTTGCAAAAATGTACGTTCCCGCCATATCCGTTTCTGACGGCCTCAATTTTGATAGCCGGGGCATCTTCGGGCATCACAATATGGCAGGGAATGCCTCTCAGGGCTGCGG
>JBMCPG010000009.1:0-12456 GCA_048626035.1 Cyclonatronaceae bacterium | reverse complement strand
TGCAGGTATTGAAGAGGAAGGAACTTTGCCCGGTGAACTAAAACTGCGCCGAAATTACGAAACTACCTTCATATAAACGAATGTTGATTAGGCCCCGGCATCGCGCTTTTGATCCATCTCGAAATAGATGCGGTGCTTTACGGCCTCAGCCATAAACGAAATGCCGGCATTTACGCTTGCCAGCCCGAAGAGTCCGAGCCAGAACCATTTGGCCGCATAGCCGAGATCATCGAAAACCGGCGGGCCGGCAAATTTTATCATGGCGGCTTCGGCTACAAGATTGATGCCCAGCCCAACCAGCGTTACAGCAATAATGGAAAAATACCGCCATTTTTTTTGATGCGTCATAAGCTAATACTCCGAAATAAGTCTTTTATTAGAATGAAAAACAGCCGTTTATATCTGCCGCACCCCCCGGACATCTTGCCCGGCTTGCCCGCCGGCGGCCTCATCGGCACGATTTTTGACCCCCTTTTTATACAGCAAGCGGCTAAATATGGCTATAATATATGGTTTTTACGCTTTTTTGTATTGTAATGATTATATTGAATGCTTGTAATGCTGCGGCGGCTCGTTTTATTTGCATACAAGCGCTGCAAAGCCGCCTATTTTTTTATCGTTTTCCATTGAATTCCCTTCAATCATATTGATGTCTGAGCAAACCAATTTTTCTGCTGAATCGTCCTCGGCCGCTCCCTCCGGCCAGGATTCATCCATACACATCACCTTCCCGGATGGGCACAGCCGCGAGTTTGCGGCCGGCAGCACCGGCTTCGAAATTGCTTCTTCGATTTCCCCGCGCCTCGCCCAGGATGCCCTTAGCGTAACGCTCAACGAAAAGGTGATGGATCTTGATTTACCCCTTTACGAAAGCGGGCCCATCACCATAAACACATGGGACAGCAGCGACGGCAAAGCGACGTTTTGGCACAGCACTGCACACCTGCTGGCCGAAGCCGTGCAGGAGCTGTATCCGCAGGCGCAATTTGGCATTGGACCGGCCATTGAGCAAGGATTTTATTATGATATCGACTTCGGCGAGCATCACATAAGCACCGAAGACCTGCCCGCCATAGAGCAAAAAATGAAAGAACTCGCCCGGGCAAAATCCGATTATGTGCGCAAGGCGGTGCCTAAAGCTGAGGCCGTAGCATATTACGAGAAAAAGGGCGATCCGTATAAACTGGATCTGCTGCGTGAACTGGAAGACGGCAGCATCACCTTCTACACTCAAGGGAATTTTACGGATTTATGCCGCGGCCCGCACATCCCGAATACAAAAAAAATAAAGGCCATTAAGCTGCTGAGCATAGCCGGAGCCTACTGGCGCGGGAATTCCGAAAACAAACAGCTTACGCGCATCTACGGAATTTCGTTTCCCAAGCAAAAAATGCTTGATGAATACCTGAATATGCTTGAAGAAGCCCGCAAGCGCGATCATAAAAAACTGGGCAAAGAGCTCGGACTTTACATGATCGACAGCATGGTGGGCAGCGGCCTGCCGATCTGGTTGCCCAACGGGACGGTATTGCGCCGCGCTCTGGAAACCTTCCTGCGCGACGAGCAAATAAAGCGCGGCTATCAGGAGGTTATTACGCCCCATATTGCCAATCTCAAGCTTTATGAAACCTCCGGGCATTATCCTTACTACGCCGATTCGCAGTACGACCCGATTGAGGTGGACGACGAGCGCTACATGATGAAGCCCATGAACTGCCCGCATCACCACCGGATTTATGCCCGCGAAATGCACAGCTATCGGGATTTGCCCATTCGGCTTTCCGAGTTTGGCACCGTTTATCGCTACGAGCAAAGCGGCGAGCTCAACGGGCTCTCGCGGGTGCGCGGTTTCACCCAGGACGATGCACATATTTACTGCACGCACGACCAGCTCAAAGATGAAATCAAAAACTGCATCGACCTCACGCAATATGTGTTCAGCGTGTTTGATATGCCGGTAGATGTGCGGCTCTCGTTCCGCGACGATCAGGAAAAAAAGTATGGCGGAAAAAACGAATACTGGGATCGTGCCCAGCGCGAAATCCGCGAAGTGGCCGACGAAATGGGCCTCGATTACACCATTGCCGAAGGCGAAGCCAGCTTTTACGGCCCCAAAATTGATTTCATTATTCGTGATGCGATCGGCCGGAAATGGCAACTCGGCACCGTACAGTTAGACTATGTGATGCCCGAACGCTTCGAGCTGACCTACATGGGCGCCGACAACCAAAAGCACCGCCCGGTTATTATCCACCGTGCCCCGTTTGGCTCCATGGAGCGCTTCACCTCTATTTTGATTGAGCACTTTGCCGGCGATTTTCCGCTATGGCTCGCCCCGGTACAAGTGAGCCTGATTCCCGTTTCCGACCAGTTTAACGCCCTGGCCTACGAATATGCAGAGGCGCTGCGGGAAGCCGGAATCCGGGTTAAAACAGACGACAGAAGCGAAAAAATAGGCCTCAAAATACGCGAATCTGAAACCGCTAAAATTCCCTATATGATGATTTTAGGCGAGCGCGAACAAGCCGACCGCAGCGTATCGGTGCGCAAGCACAAAAAAGGCGACCTGGGAACGTTTGCTTTTAACGAATACCTTAATAAATTAAAACAGGAAATAACGGAATATAAACTGCCTGAAACGGAATAAATTCAAGCCTTTCGGCAGCTTTAAATTTGAATATTCATACTGTTTTTGTTTTGTATCTTGCCTGGCAAGGTAATTGCAAGTACAGCAAAAACAAGCTACACTAACGCTTTTTAACCGTAATAAAAGTTTACTTTAGGAGATACAGCTATCGCAAAACGATTCAAACAATATAAAAACTACAACACCGAGCGAATAAATGAAGATATTCGCGCGGCGAAGGTACGCATGATTAAACCCGACGGAGATCATGAAATTCTTTCGGCCGCCGATGCCATCAAAAAAGCAAACGGCATGGGCCTGGATTTAGTAGAAGTTGCTCCGCAGGCCGATCCGCCGGTGTGCCGGGTACTGGACTATAAAAAATATGTGTACGAAAAGAAAAAGAAAGAAAAGGAAGCTAAGAAAAAGCAGCATACTGTTGATATTAAAGAGCTTCGCTTTCGCCCGCATACCGATGATCATGACTACGATTTTAAGATGAAACATGCTCAGGAGTTTCTTAAAGACGGCAATAAAGTGAAGGCTACCGTACAATTCCGCGGCCGCGATATTATTTACAGTGATAAAGGCCGGGAACTGCTCGACCGTTTTGCCCAAGACCTGAGCGATCTCGGCAAAATGGAATCCAAGCCTTCGCTGGAAGGCAAGCGTATGTCGGTTATTATTGCACCGGAGAAATAGCCTCTGAAGGCCTGTAGTGCAACATATTATGATACAACTGAATCTCTGCCGGTTTTGCAGAATTCAGTTGTTTTTGATGTTGCGGGCCTGGCCGAAAAGCATGTAAAAATCAAATTGATATAAAGATTTGAGTTAGCTATATTAGCTGTTCTGTATTCAAATCCTAACAGAAATGCCTATAAAATGCCAAAACAAAAAACCAATAGTGGCGCTAAAAAGCGTTTCAGAGTAACCGGAACGGGTAAGCTGAAGCGTAAAAAAGCATTCACAAGCCACATCCTCACCAAAAAATCTCCCAAGCGGAAGCGTAATTTACGTAAATCCACCTTGGTTGATCCGGGCGATAGAAAAAATATCACCCGCTTGCTGCCCAATCTGAATAAGTTATAAACACGGCTTTTCGTATCTGCACAGGCCAATAAGCAGGCATAATGCTTCGCCTGTTTGCAATGAAAGCCCTGTTATCTTTGAAGCAGCATCTTTCTTTCAATTTTTATTACAAACCTGAAATAACACAAAATGCCACGTTCAACAAATAAAGTGGCTTCCAGTCGCCGTCGCAAGAAAATTCTTAAGGCAGCGAAAGGCTACTGGGGAGCACGAAGCAAGGTTTATACGGTCGCAAAAAACGCGGTCGAAAAAGGTCTTCAATATCAATTCCGGGACCGGCGTAACCGCAAGCGCGAATTCCGCAGACTTTGGGTAGTTCGTATCAATGCGGGTGCCCGCCTCAATGGCGTGAGCTACTCCCGCCTCATGGGCGCGATGAAAGCTAAAAATATCGAAGTGGATCGCAAAATTCTGGCCGATCTGGCCGTACACGAGCCCGAAACGTTTGCTGCAATCGTAAAACAGGCCATGGCCTGAAATCCTCATATTATGCAGGATTCGGTAATGTTTCTTTGAGTACACCGGCAAGCTTATTTTTCTATAAGCTTGCCTTTTTTTTACATGCTATCAGCGCTGGTTGTGCAGGGGGCTTTTCTATTTCTATGGCACTACCGCCGCCTGAAATCTGCTATTCTTCATCTTTCATACGTTTATGAGTCAAGCTATTGAGGATCTGAAAAAAGAAATCGAAGCCGCTTCCATTAGCTCTGCTGAAGAGCTGGAGGCATTTCGCCTGGCCTATATTTCCCGCAAAGGCCGGGTAACCAAACTTTTGGGGCAAATCGGCAGCGTTCCTCCGGAAGAGCGCCGCAGCTTCGGGCAGCAGGTTAATGCCCTTAAAAAGCTCGCACAAGATAAATTTGAGGCCGCCAAAGCCGAATTAGCTTCCGGAGCCGGAACCGCCCGTAAGGCCACCGATGATATCACCCTGCCGCCGCCGCCGCTGGCCTTGGGGCTGGAGCATCCGCTTTCGCAAATTCAGGAGCGCATTAAGCAGGTCTTTTTTCGTCTGGGCTTCAGTATTGCCGAGGGGCCGGAACTGGAAGATGACTTTCACAATTTTACGGCGCTGAACTTTCCCCCGGAGCATCCTGCCCGCGATATGCAGGATACCTTTTTTATCCGCAAAACCGAAGATGAGGACGACGATTTGGTCTTGCGCACGCATACCTCGCCCGTGCAAATTCGCCTGATGCAGCATCAGCCGCCCCCGGTGCGTGCCATTATGCCCGGCCGGGTGTACCGCAACGAATCCATCACCGCGAAATCCTACTGCCTGTTTCATCAGGTCGAGGGCCTGTATGTAGATAAAAATGTGTCGCTGGCCGAGCTCAAGGAAACCCTCATTATGTTTGCCGAAATGGTGTACGGGCAGGGCGTGAAATACCGCATCAGGCCGTCGTTTTTCCCCTTTACCGAGCCGAGCTTGGAAATGGACGTGTGGTGGGGCGATGAAAAAGACGGCAAATGGCTCGAAATTCTGGGCGCCGGGATGGTGCACCCGAACGTGCTGCGCGCCGTGAACATCGACCCCGAAGAATACAGCGGTTTTGCCTTTGGCATGGGCGTAGAGCGCATCGCCATGCTTTTTTACGGCATCGACGATATCCGACTGCTTTACGATAATGATGCCCGCTTCCTTGAGCAATTTCGCTGATTTTAGCCCTTTTTACTGCTCATTTTCTTTTTTCTGTTTTAGCTTTTTTCGTTCATGAATATTTCCGTTAATTGGCTCCGAGACTACATCACTACTCCGCTTTCTGATGCTGAAATCGCCGAAAAACTTACCCTTACCGGCCTGGAAGTTGAGGAAATGAAGACCACCGGCAGCGCGTTTGAGGGCGTGGTTGTTGGCAAGATTCTCAAGGTAACCGATCATCCGAATGCCGACAAACTGCGGCTGTGCGAGGTGGATACCGGCAGTGCATCGGTTCAGATTGTATGCGGGGCGCCCAACGTGGCGGCCGGGCAAAAGGTAGCCGTGGCCACGGTAGGCACGCTGCTGCCCGTAGAGCTGGAGAACGGCAAGCCGCTGGTCATCAGGAAATCAAAAATACGCGGAGAACAATCTTTTGGCATGATTTGCGCCGAAGATGAGCTCGGCATCGGGCAGGACCACAGCGGTATTATGGTGCTCGATGAGGGCCTCCCGGCCGGAACGCCGTTTTCGGAGGTGGTGAAGCCTACGCGCGATACCGTGCTGGAAATCGGCCTCACGCCGAACCGCCCCGATGCTGCCTGCCATCTGGGCACGGCCCGCGACCTGGCCGCCGTAACCGGGCAGACGCTTCAGCATCCCGGCGAAAACGCCCGCGCGCGCTTTGCCGGCCTCAAAACCGTGGCAGAAAAGCAAGATTCCATCACCATAAAAATTATAGATGATGCCCGCTGCGGCCGCTATGTTGGCCTGGTGATGCGCGGCCTCCGCATAGGCGAGTCGCCGGCCTGGGTGCAGCAACGCCTCAGCGCTATCGGACTGCGCCCGCGCAATGCCGTCGTTGATGCCACCAATTACGTGCTTCACGAGCTGGGGCAGCCGCTGCACGCCTTCGATCTGCATCAACTGGCCGGAGCGGAAATACAGGTAAAAAGTTTTGATGAGGAAATCAAGTTCACCACGCTCGACGAGGTAGAACGCAAGGTGCCGGCCGGCTCGCTTTTCATTTGTGATGCCGAAAAGCCCGTGGCCCTGGCCGGAATTATGGGCGGGCAGAACTCTGAAATTTCAGATCACTCCACCGATATTTTAATTGAGTCGGCCTGGTTCGATCCGGTTTCCATCCGCAAAACGTCCAAAAAACTGGCCCTGCAAACCGACTCGTCCTACCGCTTCGAGCGAGGAGTTGATCCCACGCTGAGCCTGAATGCGGCCCTGCGCTGTGCCGAGCTCATCCAGAGCTGGTGCGGCGGAGAGCTGGAGCAGCCGGTCGTAGATCATACGGTTCGCGGCTATGAGGCCCCGGAAATTGCGCTGCGGCCCGAACGCGCCAACAAAATAATGGGCGCCCGGCTCGAAACCGCCCGAATGCAGCAGATTCTGGAGCGGCTGGGCTTTTCCCCGCGCCTTGAAGCCGGCCGGCTGCGCTGCACGGTTCCGGGCTTCCGCCCCGACGTAAGCGCGGAAATAGACCTCATCGAAGAAATAGCGCGGATTTACGACTACAACAACATCCCCACGACGGGGCGCATCAGCTTTGCGCGGCCGCCGGAGCTGCCTTTCTTTGAGCGCTTTTTAGGGCAGGTACGCGAAAGCTGCACCCGTTTAGGCCTCATGGAATTTTACACCAACTCGCTGCTACCGCAGTGGGTCATGGAGCAGGACGGCGCCGAGCGCTTCATCCCGACGCTCAACCCTATTTCGCGGGATCAGGCCATTATGCGGCCGAGCCTCGAATGGGGCTTTACGAAATCGGCTGCGTATAACTTCAACCGTAACATTCCGGGACTGCGGGCCTTTGAAATCGGGCGCGTTTTCCGCAAAAGTGATGCTAATGAAGATGCTCACAGCTGGATTGAAGGCATTTCTGAGCGGCGGCACTTGCTTATGGGCGTGGCCGGCATCAAGCAGCAGCAGCACTGGGCGGCCCCGGAAAGCCGGTACGAAATGCACGACCTGAAGGCCCTGCTGAATGGCTTTTTTGAGCAACTGCGGCTCTCATCGCAGGTGAGCTACAGCTACGAAGGCGAGCAGCAGGAAATCCGGGTTATGGCCGGCCAAGAGCAGCTCGGCACCGCGCGGGCCGTAGATGCGGCTATTGCCCAAAAAATGGATCTTGAAGCCCGGGCCTTTATCGCCATGCTCGACCTCGATAAGATACAGACGCTTGTTTCGCAACTGCCTTTAGCACGCTACACGCCCATAGCAAAATATCCGGCCTTTGAATACGATATCGCCTTTATTGTCGATAAACAGGTAGCCGCGGCCGACCTGCAGCAGCATATTCTTGAAAAAGGCGGAAAGCAGCTTGTAAATATACAGATTTTTGACGTTTTTGAAGGAAAGCCGCTGGAAGCTGCTCAAAAAAGCATTGCCTTCCGGCTACATTTTCAGCATCCGGAAAAAACCCTGTCTATTTCGGAAGTAGAGCCTAAGGTTAAAAAAATAACCAAGTTTCTCAAGCAGAAATACGACGCCGTTTTAAGAGCATAAATTTTATGAATGACCATGCCAACCCTGCCGTTACCAAAGAAGAGCTGGCGTATTTTCAGCAGCTCGTAAATGAGTTGCATGTCGAATGCGCCCACCTTATAAAAACCAACGAAAGCCTGCGCGAAGAAAACGAAGAGCTCCGCCGCGAAAACGAACGCCTGCACGAACAGCTTGAAAACGCTGCACACAGCGAAGACAGCTTTTCGGCCGACGAACGGCAGATGCTCAAACAGCAACTACGAATGCTAATAAAGCGCATCGATCACCATCTTAAAGAAACCGGCTGAGCGGCCTGCATCAGCGTTTTGTTTAAGCCCGGGCGCCATCACCCTTGTTCACTAACGCGGTTTATATGGCTACAAAATCCATTAAAATCAATATTATGGGGCGACAATACCCGCTCAGGATTGAAGAAGAAGACGAGGCCATGATGCTCGAACTCGGCGAATATGTGGATAAGCGCTTTCGCGATTTCAAGAAGCAGCTTTCCAAGCAAAATGAAACCACTATTATGGTAATGACGACTCTGAGCATTGCCGAAGAGCTGTTTCAGCTTCAGAAAAAAGACGCCGAATCTCAGGATTCGGGCATCCCGCCAGCCTTTTTCGACGATATGAGCAGCAGCCTTAGCGAGCTGCTTCATCAAATTAAAGAAACGAATAATAATCCCGGCTGAAAGCTGTTATCTTAATCCCTATAAAGGGACAGCGTTTGGTTATTGCTTGAACGATACTCTAAAACCAGGGAGTTCGGCTTTGTCCGGCAACGACGTGCCTCATGTTCTGCAAAGAAATAGTGGAAGTCGAACCCGGATGAGAGGATTCCCACCGTGTCTAATACGGTTCTTTGCAATTCCCGCTGTCCCTTTTTTTATTTTTTGTACCCACGCATTTTATGGCCCAATATATTAGTTTACTCTTCGTCGGGGATGTAGTTGGAGATTCCGGAATTACAATGGTGGATACGTTTTTGCCATCCCTGATTCAAAAATACAGCGCAGATTTTGTGATCGTGAACGGAGAAAACGCCCACGAGGGAATGGGCACTAACGAGCGCATCGTTAAGCAATTCTACAAAAATGGTGCTCATGTAGTTACTGGCGGCAACCATAGTTTTGCGAAGTGGAAAATTTATCCCTACATGAAAACCGACCGCTTCCTGTTGCGCCCCTTTAACTACCCGAAAGGTGCCCACGGGTTTGGATACGGTATCTATGATATTCCCGGCAGCAGCCACAAAATTGGCGTACTTAACCTTCAGGGCCGTACTTTTTTACCTCCGCTCGACGATCCCTTCCGCGCTGCCGATGGCATCATCGAAAAAATGAAGCAGGAAACTTCCCTTATTTTTGTAGATTTTCACACCGAAGCTACGGCCGAAAAGCAGGCTTTTGCCTGGTATGTTGATGGCCGCGTTTCTGCCGTAGTGGGCACGCACACGCACGTACCAACCAACGATTATCGTATTTTACCCGAAGGCACCGGGTATATAAGCGACGCGGGCATGACCGGCTCCTTCAATTCGGTCATCGGGATGGATAAAAATACGGCTATCAAGCGGTTTTTGCTCCAAACGCCGCATAAATACAGCAGTGCCAACGGAGATAACCGCTTGTGCGGGCTGCATTTGAAGCTCGATCCTGAAACCGGCAAATGCCTTTATCTCGCGCCGGTGCTTTATCCCTCGTTCAAAACATCGCTGTTAGACGACTAAACGCAGGTTTTTCCAGATGATGCAGCCCCCCGCCAAATCGCCGGCCGCGCCGGCATCAACGCTTCTCGAAGGCCGTTCTATTGTACGCGAATATGCCGATAAATCTTCGGGCGAGTCCTTGCGCGTGCTGCGCGGTATAGATATCCGGATTCCGGAAAACAGCTTTGTTTCCATTGTCGGGGCAAGCGGCTCGGGCAAAAGCACGCTTCTGCACGTGCTCGGCGGCCTGGACTATCCGACATCAGGCAGCGTTTTTTACAAAGGTACCGATCTGAGCACGCTCAAGCCAGGCCAGCTGGCCGCATTCCGGAATAAAAACCTTGGGTTTATTTTTCAATTCCATCATTTGCTGCCCGAATTTTCAGCGCTGGAAAACGTATTTATGCCCGCCATGATTGCCGGGGGAAGCCGGCAGGAGCTTCGCCAGAAAGCGGGGGCGCTGCTCAGCCGCTTTGGTCTGGAGCACCGCCTGGAACACCGGCCGGCCGAACTTTCGGGCGGAGAGCAGCAGCGCGTAGCCGTAGCCCGGGCGCTCATGAATCAGCCAGACGTGCTTTTGGCCGACGAGCCTACCGGAAACCTGGACGAGGCCAATACCGAAAGCCTGCTTCAAATCCTCTTCGATATCAAAAAAGAAAAAGCCTTTTCCCTGGTGATGGTTACCCACGACCAGCAGATCGCTGCCACAGCAGACTACAGCTACTCGATTGAGGGCGGCAAAATTTATGAACGCCGGCCGGCTTAAGCAGCTCTGCAGCCGGTATATCCCGCATAAAATCGTGCACAGAACTGTACTTTAACACTTGTGAATAGATGCCAAGCCTGCTATTTTAGCCAGTCTGCAAAGAAAAAGCAGCGTCCGTGCGCGGGCCGCCTTATGTATGCACTTGCGCGCGGTCTATTAACATTTTCTAAAACTTAATTTCCACGCCAAAATGGCCGATCGACTTTCCAAAGACGAGCTTCAGAACGATGCTTTAGTAACCAGTTATGCGTATGCGCTGGAATGGTATCATAATAACAAAAATCTTCTTTTTGCCGGTATTGCTGCCCTTATTTTAATTGTAGGCGGCTCTATTTGGTACGTTACCAACACCGCCCAGCAGCAGGAACAGGCCCGTGAAGCCATCTCGTTTGCCGAAGGGCAGTTCCTTAACGGAAACTACGAAACGGCTCTGTTTGGCAATGATGAGCAGGGCGAGCCGGGCCTTACCGAAATCATCAGCGAATATCCGCGCACAACGGCCGGAAATCTGGCGCGCTATTATGCCGCCGTGAGCTATGCCGAACTGGAAGATTATACCAGCGCGCTGGAAATGATTCGTGAATATGAAGTGCCGGAAGGCGTACTTGGCGTTGCCCCGGTGAGCCTGCAAGGCATGATTCTGATGCAGCTTGAAGATTATGAGCAAGCTGTTGAGGTGTTTGAACGCGCCGCTGGCTGGGACGAAAACGAATCTACCACGCCTTTCAATCTGCTTAATGCCGGCGAAGCCGCCTACGCGGCCGGAAATTATACCAAAGCTCAGGAGCTGGCCCGGCGAATACAGCGCGAGTTTCCTGACTCCCAACAGGCTCCACGCGCCATGCGGCTGGAAGGCATGGTTTTAGCCGCCGAATAAATCATTACTTTACCTGCTTTGTCCTGCACGCTCAAACCGGAACAAGTATCTGAAATGCAGCGGAACATTTCCAGGTTTAGCCTGTTCATATTCACAGGCCGGTGTATCTGCACCGTCCTGCCATTGCAGTTTTAGATTATGGGAAAAGCCCGGTTCATTTGCTTGAATCCGGGCTTTTTTATTCTATTTCAAGCGTGTTGCCCATTCTTTTTTTACTTTTATGCCTACCTCATTTTTGCTCCCTATACTATGGCGAACGGCTGCGGCCCTGCTGCTGCTCTCGGGGCTGTTGCTGCTGAATGCCTGCGATGATCCGCCCGGCAGCGCAGCCGTTACGCCCTCCTCCAACAGCCTGCGCTCCATAAATGTGAGCCCGGACAGCATCATCACCGATCCGGCGGAGGGCATTACCGACCGCCAGCACTCTGTTTCCATAGAAGTACGTACCACAGCCGATGCCGTGCTTGAGAATCCACGTTATAGCGTAGTGCGCGGCGATTTCAACGAGGCGTACCGGGAAGGTTCCCTGCAGCAATCGCCCGGGGAAGACGGACTTCTGACGGCCGATTTTTCATTTACCCTGCCGGCCAACGTCTTCGAAACCTTCACCATTTATGCTTTTGATGCTGGTACAGACGGGCAGCTTTCGAATACCTTAAGCACAAAAGTAGCGCTTATTGGCTTTACGACCGAGCCGCCGGAAATGATTTTCTTTAATCATCCCGAATCCGTTACCATTCCCGACAGCGGCGTGCAGCCTATCACGTTCGAATCCAAAGTTGTGCATCCGCAGGGGCAACAGAACATCAGCCAGGTGCTGCTGGAGTTGTTCGATTCTGCCGGTAACCGCATTGGCACCGGCCCATTTGAAATGCTTGATGACGGGGAAGTCGATGATTCGGGCGATCTGGTGCCGGCCGACAGCGTCTATACCCGCACGTTTTCCATCAATCCGGACAACGCCGCCGATGTGTATGAGGTCTTTTCCTACGCTACCGACCGGCAAGGCTTAGTCAGCGATACGCTGCGCTCTACCATCACGTTCGAGTAATTTTTGAGGTATTTAGCATCGCCGCATCATCCTGGTTCAGCTGTCTCTTCCACTTTTTTTGATTGCCCGTACACCCCGATTTTATTTATGAAATCATTTTCTTTTTTCCTGCTGCTCTTCGGTTTCCTGCTGCTTCTGCCGCCGGCCGGCTACGCACAAATTACGGGCCCGACGCCCCCGGAAACCTTCAACTCAATTAGCC
>JBMCPG010000008.1:0-13151 GCA_048626035.1 Cyclonatronaceae bacterium | reverse complement strand
GGTTGCCTACTGGGGCGACGCTATTTTGATTGGCGTCTGGGGCGCAACGCTTTCCAGCGCTGTGGGCAGTATTCTCGGAGCTCCGCGCGTGCTTCAGGCTCTGGCCCGCGACGGCGTACTGCCGGATTGGCTGCGGTGGCTGGGGCGCGGCGACGGGGAGGACGATTCGCCGCGTGTGGGCACCGTTTTTACCATGGCGGTTGCGCTCATTGCCGTTTATCTGGGCAATCTCAACGTGATTGCCCCCATTCTCACGATGTTTTTCCTCACTACATACGGCATGCTCAATATTACGGCCGGCCTCGAAAATATTTTACAGAGCCCTTCATTTCGGCCCACCTTTAAAGTACACTGGGTTTTTTCAATTGTTGGGGCCATCGGGTGTATTTGTGTGATGTTTTTGATTAACGCACAGGCAACCGCCCTGGCCCTGCTTTTTGTCCTTATTATTTATGTATGGCTGGAACGGCGCAAGCTGCGCACTACCTGGGGCGACGTGCGCCGGGGCATTTGGATGGCCCTCATTCGCGCGGCGCTGATGCAAATAGGAAAAGAAAAAGAAGAAAAGACCTGGCGCCCGCATCCGCTGGTGCTTTCCGGCAGCCCGAAAAACCGCTGGCACCTGAACGAGTTCGCCTCTGCGCTTACCCAGAACCGGGGCATTCTGACCGTCTCTACCGTACTTACGAGCAGCAGCATTCGTCCCGATCAGCTGCGAAGCATGGAGCATAACATTCAGGATTATATCTCAAAACGGGGCATACAAGGCATGGTGCGCGTTATTGCTGCACCCGATCCCTTTGAGGGGGGCCGGCGGCTGGTCGATAGCTACGGGCTGGGCACGCTGGTGCCCAATACCATCATTCTTGGCGATAGCGAAAACGCGCCGAACCGCGCCAAATACTGCGATATGATTCGCTACATGTTCGAACAAAAGCGCAACGTGATTGTTATTCACGACAGCCAGGATCTTCAGTTTGGCGGCTATAAGCGCATAGATGTATGGTGGGGCGGGCTTAAAGGCAACGGCGGGCTGATGATGCTGCTTGTATTTATGCTTCAGGGCAGCCGGTTTTGGCGAAATGCGGAAGTAAATATTAAAATAGTTGTCGAAGATGAGCATGCGCAGGAAAAAATAAACCACAACCTTGAAGCCATCATCGAAAAAATCCGCATTAAGGCCAACCCGAACGTTATTTTAGCAAACGGCCGCAGCTTTAATGAAATCTTGTATCAATCCTCGAAAGAGGTAGATTTAGTTGTTATGGGCATGGCCGAACCCGACGATAACTTTGTGGCTTATTATGAGTCTATGCAGCAGCGGCTGCGGAATTTGCCTACAACGGCGCTGGTTTTGGCGGGCGAAAAACTCTCCTTTGGCGAAATTCTGATGCAGCAGGATGAGTTCGAAGATGACAAGCAGCGCCGCGAATGAAGCCTATTCTATCCGCACGTTTTCTTTTTCCTTCATTTCTTGTTCGTAGCGCCGGGCCGTTTGCAGATATACGAGCTGCCGGCCCTTAAATTTGGCCACATAGGTAGTCCAGGCGCTATAAAACAAGAGCTTAAACCGCCGGAAACTGAGCACAATATCCATATCGGCCTCCTCTCCGGGAGGGTTTACGGTAATGACATCCACCATGGGCACATCATGCTGGATACGTGATGGCACCCGGCCTTTTTCGCGCTCCCAGGCATCGGCCACCCGCTGCCGGATCCGATCGATGTAGCTGAGATGGTAGTGCTGAAAATCCATATAGGTTTCGAGCTGATGCTCGGCCGGGCCGTTTTCATCGGCCAGGAACACAAGCTGAAACACCTGGCCCTCACCATACCAAAAAGGGTCTTCGGGATGGCGGTTGTCGAATTGAAGATAGTCGCGTAGCTCTTCGGTATCTTTTAAAAACATACAGGCGGTAGAAAATCAGATGAAATAAGCCGTTCAGGTATAATACAAGCAATTACAGCCTCAGGCCCGTTCCGCCCCGGACATAAGACATAAAAAAACCTCCCGCCTGCCGGGATCTATGTTCCGGAAACGGAAGGTTTCAAAATACCTGATTGCGCCTCTATTTCTGGGCAGCAGACCTTGGACCACGCGTTTTTTCCTTGATGCGGGCCGCTTTTCCGCGCAACGCACGCAGATAAAACAGCTTGGCACGCCTTACTTTACCACGGCGCTTTATCTCAATTTTAGAAATAAAAGGAGAATAAAGCGGGAAAATACGCTCCACGCCAATGTTGCTCGAAATTTTACGTACAATGAAGCTTTGGTTTGCTCCCGAGCCGCGCCGTGCAATGACCACGCCCTGATACTGCTGAATACGCTCTTTATCGCCCTCGCGCACCCGGTAATGCACATTAACGGTGTCGCCGGGTTTAAAGTCGGGCATATCGTCGCGTACTTGGGTCTGTTCGACCAGTTTTAGCTTTTCCATGATGTTATCTGATTAAAGTAATGCGTTGCTGTTATTGATTTTGTAAATATAATTTGTAGAGGTCGGGCCGGAGCTGTTTTGTTTTTTCCTGGCTTTGCTGCTGCCGCCATTCTTCTACTTTTTGATGATTTCCCGAGCGCAGCACTGCTGGTATCGGCAGCTGCTGAAATTCGGCGGGGCGGGTATAAACCGGCGGACCGAGCAAAAAATCATTCATAAAAGAATCGGTGAGGGCGCTTTCGGCATCGCCAAGCACGCCCGGAAGGAGACGCACCACGGCATCAACAAGCATTAAAGCCGGCAGCTCGCCGCCCGATAAAACCACGTCGCCAATGCTGTATTCCCGGGTTACGAGATGATCGCGCACGCGCTGATCCATGCCTTTGTAGTGCCCGCAAAGAATCATCAGATTGGAGCAGAGCGAAAGCCGGTTGGCATCCTCCTGTTTAAACAACGGCGCGTCGGGCGTCATGAAAATAACTTCATCGTACTCGCGCTGCTGCTTCAGATGCTCTACGCCGTCGAACACCGGCTGCGGCATAAGCACCATGCCAGCCCCGCCGCCGTAAGGATAATCGTCCACTTTGCGATGTTTATGCCTCGAAAAATCGCGCAGGTCGTGCACGGCTACTTCCGCGCGCTGTTTTTCCTGTGCGTTTTTTATGATGCTGTGGCGCAACGGGCTTTCCAACAATCCCGGCACGGCCGAAAGCAAATCAAAACGAAGCATAAAAATCTATTTAAAATGGTGAAGGCAGCGGTTATTCTGAGTTTGCCAAATCTACAAAAAGCTGCAAATCCTGCCCGTAAACCAGCTCTTCATCATGCTTTACAGCAATAATAAAGGCCTCTACGCCCGGAATGAGTACCGCCCCCGGAACGTCCGGAAAGCTGGCTTGTACCAACGGATGCGCCGGATTTTCTTCCAGCGCCTCGATGCGGCCTTCGAGCCCGCCCGCTTTATCTATAATGCGGTAGCCTTCACACTGCTGCAGCTCGGCAAAAAGCTCGTCCTCAAACACCTCAGGCGTTTCGGGCGCCGGAGGTTCGCTGAGAGAAAAAACTTCCGCGCTTTTTAAGGCTTCAGCCTTGCTGCGGGTGTCGATACCATAAAACAAAACAAAGAACGCGTCTTCGCCGTGAGCCATCGCCGGGCGGCTGGAAACAACCCGGTGGGGAAGCTGCCGGCCGCCGGCTATTTTGATGTACAACAGCTCGTCTTTTTCCGGCGGTAGCCCGCTGTCGCTAAGAAAAACTATCTCGCCCCGAATTCCGTGGACTTTGCTGATTTCACCTGTTCGGAACATGCAGATAGGAGTTTAGGCAACAGAAAAAGCTCAGGACTTTTTCTCATCTTCGCCGGCGGCGTTGTCGCTTGCTTCAGCGCTGTCGTCGGCTTTTTCAGTTTCTTTTGCGGCTTCGGCTTCTTCAGCGGCCTTGGCTTCGGCTTGTGCAGCAGCTTTGGCCTCTGCATCGGCTTTTTCCTTGGCCAGGCGCTGCTCTTCAGCTTTCTTGGCAGCGGCAGCGGCACGTTTTTCTTTTTCGGCCTGATACACTTCCTCTTCAGCCTTCAGCGCGGCTTTTTTGGCTTCTACGCTGGAAGGCGTTTGAGCGGCCTTATTTTCCTTCGCCGCTTTCCATTCGGCCAAAGCAGCTTCAATTTCTTCGGGAGATTTTTTCCAGCGCTCCAGATGCATGCGGTAATACACGCCCTGGCCTTTCAGCAGCTGACGTACGGTATCAGAAGGCTGGGCGCCCACTTTCAGCCAGTAAGTGGCGCGCTCATCATCAAGCTGCACCATCGCCGGCTGCATGGCCGGGTTGTAGCGGCCCAGGTCTTCAATAATGCGTCCGTCCCGCTTTTTACGGCTGTCGGCCACTACGATGTGGTAGTAAGGCGACTTTTTGCGGCCATGACGTTGTAATCTTAAGGTAACCAATGTGTTTCTCCTTTATGCGTTTCAAGTCTGTGTTTTGAAAAGCCAGACGGCCTTCCAAATATTCGTGTAGTAATTAAGTGTTCAAGTTCGGCTGTGTGTGGGAGTGCCGGCAATAGTGTTGCCGTTCCCGCCGATTGGAAGCGCATGAGAGGAATGCGGCTTCCCGTGTCAGCTCTGACGCTGATCCTGATTTTACATCTTGTTTAACAGACGCTGCTGCAAGGCCAGGTGGTGATGCCCGGCCGTTTACATGCGCCCGGTAATATTCTTGAGCCCCTGCATAGCCCGGCCCATTTTTCCCATTTTGCTCATGGTCTTCATCATTTTTTTCATTTGGGTAAACTGCTTGAGCAAATCATTGACTTCGCGCACAGTCTTGCCGGAGCCTTTTGCGATGCGCCGCTTCCGGCTGCCGTTGAGCAGTTGCGGGTTCTGCCGCTCTTCGGCCGTCATCGAGCAAATAATGGCTTCGATAGGGTCGAGGGCGTTATCACTGATTTCGGTGTCTTTGAGTTTTTCGCTCACGCCGGGAATCATGCCCGCCAAATCCTGCAGCGAGCCCATTTTTTTGATCTGCTGAATCTGCTTGTAGAAATCATCCAGATTAAAACTATCGGATTTAATTTTCTTTTGCAGCTCGCGGGCCTGGGTTTCATCAAATTCTTCCTGCGCTTTTTCTACCAGCGAAACAACGTCGCCCATACCCAGAATGCGCTGGGCCATGCGGTCAGGGAAAAAGGGCGTAAGGGCGTCCATTTTTTCGCCCGTGCTGATAAACTTCAGCGGTTTATCTACCACGTTCCGAATGGAAAGCGCCGCGCCGCCGCGGGTATCGCCGTCCATTTTGGTGAGGACTACGCCGTCGAAATCTATGGTAGTGTCAAATTCTTTGGCTGTATTGACGGCATCCTGACCGGTCATGGCATCAACCACGAACAAAATTTCGTGCGGGGAAACCGTCTTCTTGATTTCCGCCACCTCGGCCATCATTTTTTCATCTACGTGCAGGCGGCCCGCCGTGTCGATAATGAGCACATCGTGGGCGTTTTTGCGGGCGTGTTGAAGCGCCTCTTTAGCCGTGCGCACCGCGTCTTTTTCTTCAATCGAATAAACGGGTACGTCAATTTGCCCGGCCAGGGTTTTGAGCTGCTCAACAGCAGCGGGGCGATACACGTCGGCCGCGGCCAGCAGCGGATTCCGGCCTTTGCTCTTCAGAAACTTGCCCAGCTTTCCGGTGAAGGTCGTCTTGCCCGAACCCTGCAGCCCGGCAATTAAGATAACGGTAGGCGGGGTGTCGGCAAACTTGATGTCGCTTTTGGTGCCGCCCAGCACCGATACCAGCTCATCATACACAATTTTGGTGAACTGCTGCCCCGGCGAGACGCTGTTGAGCACGTCGGCGTTGAGGGCTTCATCCTTTACTTTACGCGTGAGTTCGCGGGCGACCTCATAATTCACGTCGGCATCGAGCAGCGCGCGGCGAATTTCGCGCACGGCTTCAGCGATGTTCAGCTCCGTAATTTTAGATTGACCGCTCAGGCTTTTGAAGGTCGTTTGCAGCTTTGACGAGAGATCATCAAACATAGCAGCAGGGCTTGGCTTCGGTTAATAAAGGTGAAAAAAGAATCAAGAAAACAGTGTGAATAGCTTAAGGCTAATCGTACGATGAATGCTCGCTTCTTGCAAAGTTTGCAAAAATACTGATTATTATGCAGCTTCTCAACACCTAAACCGAATGTTTTTTACGGCTGTTTATGGGAACCTGCCGCGTTTGCAGCTCGCTTGCAAGCGCAGGCCACCCGGCCGGGAGCCGCCGGGAAAAGGCCGCTCATACTCAAACGCGGCCTACAGGCTTTTCAGTTCGGGCTGAAGATCGCGGAAGCGCTCCGGAATAAGCGGGTTGTCCAAAATGATGAGCTTACGGCCGCTCAGGTGCAGCTCTTCTACAATATTGCCGTAATGCGCATCAAAAATTTCATCCAGCCGGCCGGATTCCTGTATGGCCCGCATGCCGGTTTCGATGCGTTCGGCCAGCTCCGGCCGCTGCGGACTCACATAGAATACCAGCGGAAATGGATAAAAAAAGAGCAGATTTGGGTCAATTACAAGGTTTTCCCGCTCCCTTGCCCGGTTTTCGTACACGCTTAGTACCTCGTTGGCTCCGAAAGCGCTGTAATCGAACCGGCCGGCCTGAAGCCGGTCAAAAATATCCTCAAAATCTCCTTCTTCGGATACTTCATAGCCGTTTTCCCGAAAAATAACGGCATCGCTCCAGGTTCGCGGAATGCCGTGGGTGAGCTGCTGCACCTGCGCTTCATCACGAATGCCAGCAAAGGTTTCCGCATCGTCCTGCCGGATGACGGGCACCCGATAGCCCATCAAATTCTTGGTGAGCAGATGCGGCACGACAATCATATCATCCTCGCTGAACTTCTGATTTCCGGCAATAGTAACGAACACATCCTGCCCTTTTTCGGTAAAGACCTGCGACTCCTCTGCGCCGGGATATTCGTCCAGATTTTCTTCGATCTCCCAGGCGCCGTATTGATCTTCGGTGGCTTCCAACAGCGCTACAAAAACCAGGCGCTCATAATCCTGCCGGGCTTCCGATCGATTGCCGTTCCAGAATTTGATGGTCATCAGTTCTTCCGGTGTATCCACGGAATCGGTTTCGGTTCTTTCACAGCCGGATATAATCATAAAAAACAGGCTGAAGCAGGCCGAAACAAGCATCAGGTTAAAAAGCGTCATAAACGAGCAGTAGTAAAAAGGAAAAGGATTATAGCTGCAGGGTGATGGCATCCCGACGCGCAACCGACCCGGATGCCATCACCCTGCTTTTGCTAACTTAGTTTTCGAAGTAAAATGGCGTTCTGAAATCACCTAACAGCAGATGAAAGTCGCCGGCTTCGAGCATCTGATTTCCTTCAGAATCGGGGTAGGAAAGCACTTCTTCGGGAATAATTTCAAAACTTACACGCCGGGATTCGCCCGCCGCCAGCTCGATTTTCTCAAAGTGCTTGAGCGCGCGCACGGGCCGGGGCACTTCCCCTACCAAATCGCTGATAAACCAAAGCACCGGCAGTTTTCCGTCCATTTCGCCCTCGTTGCGTACCGTTACGCTGGCGGTGATGGTTTCGCCGGCTCCAAGGCTGTCGGCGCTGAGTTCCAGATTTTCATACGTGAATTCCGTGTAGCTCATGCCCTCGCCGAACCAGTACAGCATGGGCGAGCGAAACACCCCGTCGTGCGGATTCTGATTATCCGGATGATAAAAGAAGGTGGTGCTGGGTTTGTGGTTGTAGTTGACCGAATAGCCGCTGTATTTGGGATAGGAAACCGGCAGGCGGCCGCTGGGATTCACGGCTCCGCTGAGTACTTCCGCAATCGCCAGCCCGCCCTGAAAACCCGGTAATCCGGCATGGATGAAGGCATCAATATCATCATGAATATCGGTAATCAGCCGCGGGCGGCCCTGCACCAGCACCAGCGAAAGCGGCGTTTCGGAGCGGGCCAGCAGGCGGATATCATCCCGCTGCGCGGCCGGTAGATAGTCCTCCCAGATATTTCCTACAAACTCCGCATACGGCTCTTCGCCGCCGGCATAAATGAGGGCATCGGCGGCATCAAGCTGCTGCATGAAAGCGGCATCCGGCTCAGGAAGCGAATCCATAAGCGCGATTTCAGCATCGGGATACATGGCCTGAAGACCGGTATAGATGGTGTGCATATCATCCGGATACTGCTCTTCCGCGCCGCCCTGCCAGGCCAGCGTCCAGCCGCCGCCGAGATTGCGTTTGCTGTCGGCCGAGGGGCCGGCCAGAATGATGCGGGCCGGATTGTCCAGCGGGAGCGCCTTGTCCTCATTTTTGAGCAGCACCAGCGATTCCCGCGCGGCGTCCAGATTCATTTGCCGGTTTTCTTCACTGTTGATACGATCCAGGCGGTCATTGCGCGGAAACGGGTTTTCGAACAGCCCGATTTCAAACTTCAGCCGCAGCACACGACGCACCGATGCATCAATACGTTCTTCCGTGATGCGGCCTTCCTCCACCAGCTCCAGCAAGGCCTCATTGAAATTCAGGCTCAGCGGAGTCATGCTGACATCCACGCCGGCCATCACCGAATTATAGGTGGATTCTTTATAATTGGCCACATTGCGATGAAAGCTTTCCTGCTTGCCGACCTCATCCCAGTCGGTCAGAATTACGCCTTCAAAGCCCATCTCCTCACGAAGCAACTCCGTCAGGATTTCATGTGAAGCATGAGCAGGCATGCCATTCAGCTCCGAGCTGCTCACCATCATCGACATCAGGCCGTTATCGACCGCCGCCTGAAAGGGCGGTATATGTTTTTCCCACAGTTCCTGCATGCCCAGCTGCACCGGCGCCCGGTCAGCGCCGGAAAAAGGAGCCGAATAGCCGATAAAATGTTTGGCATTTGAGGCCTGGCGATAGGGCGCAATGGCTTCGTTATTATGATAGCCGTCCAGGTAGGCGGTTCCCATTTGCGTAACCATGTGCGGATCTTCCCCGAAGGTCTCATAAAGCCGGGCCCAGCCCAGCAGAAAGCCCAGATCAAGCGTAGGCGCAAAATTCCAGTGATGGCCTACATCGGCCATTTCGAGGGCCGTAACCGAACCCATATTGCGGGCGTGCTGCGGATCAAAGGTGGCCGCCATGCTGATCGGCTGCGGAAAAATTGTACTTTCGGCCATGTAGCTGGCTCCGTGCACATGGTCAATGCCAAAAATGATGGGAATGCCGAGGCGGCTCTCCTCCATGGCGATGCGGGTGAGGCCGTCCATAAATTCATACCACTGCTCCGGCGGCACGGCCACGCCGTTAATAAACGAGCCAATATGATGATCCCGGATCAGTTGGCGCGCTCTTTCCGGATCCAGACGGATTTCGCCCTCCATATTAATCAGCGAAAAATCCAGCTGACTCATCTGCCCGATTTTTTCTTCGAGCGTCATGCGCTGCAAAAGATCATCGACCCGCGCTTCGGTCGGCGCATCCGGATTTTTATACAGCGGAGGCGTATCGCCGGCATCAGCAGTAGCCGGCGTTTCAGAGCTGCCGCAGGCAGATAACAACACCAAAAGTAAGATCAAAAAACTAACACGTAGGTACATACCAGCCGAAATAAAGATAAGTGGAAAAAAGGGCGACACGCCGCCAAGGCATTTTCGCAAAAAAGCGATTTCGCGCAGGAAGGCAAAAGATTTACTTATGCAATTTTTTTGCACAAAAGAAGTCAATAAATGCAATTTAATAGTTCCGGATAGTTCTGGCAATTTTTTTTGCAGGCTGTTTTATGAGCACATCACGGCACGAAAAAAAATTACGCACCTTAAATAGAAAAGTATCCTGATCGCCCGTTTCATGCCCTGCCGCTGCCGGTGTTCCCATCGCCGCGCATCAAAGCTGAAAAAAGCGTACTTTTGAGCTTCAAACCCATCACCCTAAATCCCATGTATTATGCCCAGCATTTTTACGCGCATCATAAACGGTGAGCTGCCGAGCTATAAAATCGCCGAAAATGAGCAGTATTTTGCTTTTTTAGACATCAATCCTTCGAGCCGCGGCCATACGCTGGTGGTTCCGAAGCAGGAAACCGACTATATTTTTGATCTGGACGATGCCCTGCTTCAGGGCCTGATGCGCTTTGCCAAGCCCATTGCCCGCGCCCTCGACACGCAGCTTTCGCCCCAACCGATGCGCACCGGCATCATTGTAGAGGGCCTGGAAGTGCCGCACGCCCATCTGCACCTGATTCCCATTTACAACCCCAAACAATTTTTCAGCCTCAGCGAAAGCGTTAAAATCAGCAAGCAGGAAATGGCCGATATTGCAGCGCAAATCCGCGCCGGATTATAGTTTTTTTTTGCGGGCTGATGGCATTCGGGCCGCAACGCCATCAGCCCCCGGATTTCCTCCCCCTGAATGCTTCACTTTTTAGATTTTTGCTATGCCAAACCGTACCGCTGCGCCGCTGCGCATTACCGTTATTAACGGGCCCAACCTGAATATGCTGGGCCTTCGTGAAGCCGGTCATTACGGCCGGAATACCCTCCCGGAATTGCAAAAAAGCCTCGAAACCCATCACCCTGAAGCACAATTTTCCTTTTTCCAGAGCAACCATGAGGGCGAATTGATTGACTTCATTCAGAACATTGCCCGGAAGCTGGCCGATGGAAGCCCGGACACGCCCGACGGGCTGATGTGCAATTTCGGCGGCTTCACGCACAGCTCGGTGGCCATCCGCGACGCACTCGCGCTGGTGAAGCGGCCCAAAGTAGAAGTGCATTTATCGAACATTCACGCCCGCGAAAGTTTCCGGCAGCACTCGCTTACCGCCGGGGTGTGTGATGGCGTGATTGCCGGATTCGGCCCGCAGAGCTATCATCTGGCGACCCAGGCCCTTTTTCGGCTCATCGAAACCCGGCAGGAGCAGGCGTGAGCCGCATCAAAGAACTGTTTTCGGATAGTCTGGTGTACGGGCTGAGCAGCGTGGTAGCGCGCTTCATCAACTATCTGCTGGTGCCGTTCTATACCTTTTATTTTGATCCGGCCGAGTACGGCATCATCGGCCTGATTTATGCCGCCATTGTGTTTCTGAACGTGGTGTATCAGTTCGGGATGGAGTCGGCCTATATTCGCTACGCTTCGGATGAAAGCCGGCCGCCGGAGAAGGTATTCATAACGCTTCAGTTTGCGCTGCTGGGCGTGGCCACCGGCCTGAGTGCGCTGCTGTACTGGGGCGCTTCGCCCTTCGTGCTGCCGCTCATGAGCCTGGATTTTGAAGGCGGCCGCGAGCTGTTCGGCCTCATGCTGGTCATTCTCTGGCTCGACGCGCTGGGCATTGTGCCGTTTGCGCAGCTGCGCATCGTGCGAAAATCCTTCACCTATGCGCTGATTAAACTGGCCAATGTCGTCATCAACGTGGGCCTGAACATTTATTTGGTGGCGTTTCTGGGCTACGGGCTGGAGGCCCTGCTCATCAGCAATATTGTGGCCTCGGCCGTAACGCTGCTGCTGCTCTTGGGCGTAACATTGCCGATGTACAACGCCGCCCCGGAGCTGGCCATTTTAAAAACGGCGCTGCTCTTCGGCCTGCCCTACGTACCCAACGGCATCGGGTTTGCCATCAACGAAGTGCTGGACCGCTTCTTTTTGGTGCGCCTTTCGCCGGAGCAGCTCTCAGCGATTTATGAAGTCCCGTACACCCCGGAGGAGATCACCGGGATTTACAACGCCTGCTATAAACTGGCCATTTTTATGCTGCTTACCGTGCAGATGTTTCGCCTGGCCTGGCAGCCGTTTTTTATGCGCTACGCCAAAGACAAAGACTCGCCGGAGCTGTTTGCCAGGGTATTTTTATACTTCAATGCCGCCAGTGCGCTGGTATTTATCGGCATCGGGCTGTTCACCGCCGAAATTGCCGCGCTGCCCGTGCCCGTTCTCGACGGCACGCTCATCGACAGCCGCTACTGGGCGGGGCTGCATATCGTGCCGGTGCTGCTGCTGGCCTACTGGTTTCAGGGCTGGTTTGTGAACTTTTCGGCCGGTATTTTTATACAGGAAAAAACCATACATTTCCCGAAAATAACGCTTTACGGAGCGTTGGTAACCCTGGGCGGCAACCTGCTCATCACCCCACTTCTGGGCATGCTGGGCGCGGCGCTGGCCACGCTGGCCTGCTACGCGCTGATGAGCCTGCTGGCCTACTACTACGCCCAAAAGCTCTACCCGGTCGGGTATCCGCTGGGAAGCGTGCTTTCTATGATGATGGCCTCCGTGCTCGTTGTCGGGCTGGGCTGGCAGTTTCCGGAATTAGCGGGAAGTTATTGGGGCACAAAACTGCTGCTTGTGGCCTTGGGTGCGGGCGGTATTGTGCTGCTCGGCTACCGCTATACGCTCGGGCAGGCTGCCCAAAGGGCATCGTAGATAGCGGCGCGAAACACTTTTTGGCCCAAGGTGTTTACCTAAAGCAATTGTATTCATATTTTTTCCTTTTGAAATAATCTGATATTTTAATTCAAAGTTAAATATGATGAAAAGGTTTTTTACACAACAGCAGGCTTGGCCATATCGTTATGCCGCAGCAAAAAA
This sequence comes from Cyclonatronaceae bacterium, assembly GCA_048626035.1. Taxonomy (GTDB): domain Bacteria; phylum Bacteroidota; class Rhodothermia; order Balneolales; family Cyclonatronaceae; genus Cyclonatronum. Next base: position 656 of record JBMCPG010000008.1, on the reverse strand, counting down.
ACAAGCTGATCGCGCAGCGTTGTATGGCTTAATCCTGCAACAAGTGGATAGATAGACGCTTTTCAGAAGCCCTTTGAAAAAAGAGGAGTGTTCAAAAAGCTGATAACAAACGCAAATATGTGCACAACATAGCCGTATAGCAGTATTATTGGGATAATCTGCCTAACAATTTCAACAGACAGCAGCTTCTTCGAAACCACGCGTACAGCACCGAAATATGGCTTGTTTTTTAAACCGTAGTGCGATGCGTCTTTCAGAAACTGTTTACCGGAACCGCCTAAGCATACATTTCCTATTTCTCAACCAACTTCGCACGCCCGGCAAAGCTTTTCCGAAGCGATAGCTCTTATTTAAATCTTCGCCGGAAACCCAGGCGCGGCATTCGCATATCATTTCACTATTATTTATTATGAAACGCAACAACAAAGTAGGCATTTACATAGATGCTGTAGATATTACCATGAACGGCGGCTTTGGGCTGCGCTACGACATTTTACGTAAATTTGCCACCAGAGACGGCTGCATGGCGGCCCGTATGAACGTCTATCTGGCCTACGATAAAACGCGTATGGCCGAAGATGAAAACTACAAGCAGAAAACAACCCGCTTCTGCGAAGTCCTGCGCGATTTTGAATACAAAGTTATCAAACGCCCGC
>JBMCPG010000007.1:0-13280 GCA_048626035.1 Cyclonatronaceae bacterium | reverse complement strand
CCAGAGTAAAGTAGAGCAGGCGATTAGCAGCCTGGCTTATGATTACATCCGCCAGCGAAACGAATTCCGCGATATTGCTTCCGTCCCGCCGCCACCGGATGCCCGCCTGCGCTACGCCATGTTGGGGGGCCCTATGGCCGCAGGGCTGTTTTTATTTATCAGTCTGTATAGTTTTAATCTGGGAAATGAACCCTATATCGGAAACCGCCTTATTTCACAAATGCTGCCGCACAATGGCGCAAAAATTGTTTATGTACAACACGAAGGCCTGGCCCCTCTGGAGCCGAAAGCATCTTCCGACTATCATTTTTTAGTAAAAATTACTGATGCCGAAACCAATATGCCGGTTTACACGGTATTTGTGCGTGCCGGAGATGAGCTGCATCTGCAAATGCCGGACGGGCGCTATCAGTTTCGCTATGCCGGCGGGCGCACCTGGTACGGCCCTGAAGCTTATTTTGGCCGCGAGAGCGTATATTTTGAAGAAGCTAAAACCTACGAGTTTAATACCAACCGCCAGGAGCTACGCGGCTATTTTATAGATCTGGCCGCCCCCGAACGGCTGGAGCAGGGCGAAATCGTGGAAATTTCGGCCGACTCTTTTCAAGCTCCTTAATTCATCATAGAGTATTTTTTAATTGTGTATATGCTGCCTGCTTTTTTTATAGACCCCCGAATGAGTTGCTTTTTTTTAGTTGTTTTGGCAGGTCTTATGGCTGCTTTTACCGACAGCCTGAACGCTCAGGAGCAGGAACAAAGCCAGCTTTCCCAACATGCTGCAGACTTGTATGAGCTCGGATATTTTGAAGAGTATGCCGTAAATATGAGCCGAAGCATCCGGGATATTGTCCTGCAGCTTACCGAAGAACAAGAAGATACGACTTTTGCTGAAATCATTGCAGATAACTTTGAGCCCGCTTCGGTGCAGCAGGCGATGCGTAGAAGCCTTGCCCGCAACTACCGGAACGAGCCGGGAGCAGAGAGTATCGGCCATTTAAATCAGCCGCACATTCAGGTGCTTATGGGCCACTTATATGCCAGCGAGGTAGATTTGGAAGAGGCCGAAACCCGCGCCAGTTTTGAGGCTTATGCTGCCCGTATGGAGCGTGCTGCAGAAACAGAGGATCCCGAAACCGAACCTGCCCGACAGCGTATCGCGCTTGTAGCCGAAATTTTACAGGCTACGCGGCGCATACCGCTTACCGTGCAGGGCCTTGAAGAAATGCTGGCCATTGTGATATTTGCCATAAATCAGTCGAAGCCTTCCGCAGAGCAGCTCAGCGATGAAGAGCTGAATGATTTGCTGCTAAGCTTGCGCGCTAACTTCCGGGCATTTTTTGAAGATATCTTGCTTTATGTGAGCTTATTTTCTACCCGCAATCAAAGCCTCGGGAGTCTGCAGGAGCATCTTGATTTTCTGCGCAGCGAAAGCGGCCAATGGTTTGTGCGTACCTATAACAATGCCATCTTAGATAGTTTTAACGAACGCGGAGATGCCGTCTCCGAAGCCCTGGCCCAATGGGCTGTAACCCGCATAAGTACTGAATAATATTGCTTTTTTGGGTTCCTTTCTGAGGTTTTTAAAACATAACTACGGGCAAAAAAAAGTTTGTATGATCTATATATTTTGTATATTACTCCCTTGCTTACATAATCTTACTGAATCATGGATAATAAAAAAGTGCCGTTTTAAAACGTAACGCTTTTTAAAGGGCTGCAAAATAAAATATACGTTTTTTTACGTGAATTGTGAATCTTGTTTTGGCAAGCCAAAATAGGGGCAAAAGATGTTCCCGGCTTTCTATCTACATGAAAAGTTTTTCCTTTAAGCGCGGGTTATTTTTTTTTCTTATTATAAGCTGTCGCAATTTACATTTACGTTCTGATTATACCACGCTTTTCACAAATCCTGATAGTTGCTGAGCATGGTTATGAAAGCTTTTCTTGATTTACATTTCTGCTACCCGGCGGGGAATCGCAATAAATAAACAAACATTAATGGTATGATAAAAGATTACATTGTACGTGCTATGCATCTTACTGATCGGATAAAGTTTTCAACAATGTTCAGAACGGGTATTCGTGTTGGATTGATTGCATTTTGTCTGATGTTTGCCACCATAGACGCTCAGGCTCAGCGTTCCATAGATGATTCCCAAAATAACAGTTTTGAATGGACGGCCCCGGATGCTCCTTCTGATGGGAGTACAGCGCCAGCTCCGCCCTCACCGCCCAGTAATGGGCCCGTCCAAACGCCTATAGATGGCGGACTGGGCTTTCTGCTTGCTGCTGGTGGTGCTTATGCCGTGCGCCGGCTGCGCAAGAAAAACGACGATGTAAAAACCGATATTTTTTAGGTTAAAAGCCTGCCCTTAAGCCAATTAAAAAAGCGACCCCACGATTTAGCTTTTTCAAGCATCATGAGGCCGCTTTTTTGCGTTCGGAGGGGTTTAGCTGTGCCGGATTTTTTATCAGACGGCAACGGCTGCTTTCTCGGACAGCACTTTGGCCAGTTCCTGACCTACTTTTGTAGCTGACTGCGGATTTTGTCCCGTAACCAGGCGACCATCCGTGATGGCAAATTCCGCCCACATGTCGGCCTTTTCAAAGTATGCGCCGCGTGCTTTCAGCTCGTCTTCGAGCGAGAACGGTACGACTTCTGTCAGGCCCATCGCGTGTTCTTCTTCATTGGTGAAGCCGTTTACGCGCTTGCCGTTAAGTAAGTAATTACCGTCCCTGAGGCGGATGTTCAGCAATCCGGCCGGACCATGGCAGACGGCGCTCACGCCGCCGTTGTTTTCATAAATGGCTGCGGCAATCTTCGCAATTTCCTCATTTTCGGGGAAATCCCACATTGTGCCGTGTCCGCCGGCAAAGTGTATGCCCGCATAATTTTTAGGATTGATTTGATACGGCTCCAGGCTGTTATCAATTTTGGCCTTGTAGGTATCGTGTTCCCAGAATTCCCGGTTTACGGGATCTTCCAGATCAAACCCATCTACCGGGCAGGTTCCGCCGTTTGGACTTACAAAATCGATGGTGTACCCGGCTTCGGTGAGTACTTTCCAGGGATGAGCGACTTCGCTCAGATAATAGCCGGTTTTTTTGCCGGTATTACCCAGCGCTTCATGTCCGCTTATGACAAATAAAATTTTGTTACTCATAACACTGCTCCGCTTTTATTCTAAATGATATTTAATGATGCTATCAGAAGTGATACCATCATTCATTTGCCCCAACCAGTGCAGCAGCTAAAGCATTCAGCCGCCATCAATAAAGCATATTAAGTGTAGTAAATACAAGTAATGATAGCGCTTTTGTGAAGCGGTGGCGGAGCAAAAAAAAGCCGGTTAAATTTATGTTAACCGGCTTTTTTTGGGAAATGAAATCTGTTTTTCCTCAGCGCAGCAGGCTTTCCAGGGCCGTGGCGGAGGCCGTTTTTTCATCTTTGTATTTGATGATGATCGGACACTGCAGGCTGAGGCCGGTGTCGGCGGCCCAGTCGTTTCCGTTGATGGCCCGGCTGCCCGGCACCACAACGGCGTTTTCCGGGATCACCAGCGGCTTCTCGTCGCTGCCTTTCAGGATGCGTTCGTGCACGATATCATAGACCGGCGTGGATTTGGTGAGAATCACGCCCGCGCCAATCACCGCGCCCTTTTTGATGGTCGTGCCTTCATAAATGCCGGTATTTCCGCCGATCAGCGCGCCGTCTTCCACAATCACCGGAAGCGCGCCTACGGGTTCGAGAACGCCGCCGAGCTGGGCGGAGGCGCTCAGGTGCACGCCCTTGCCCACCTGCGCGCAACTGCCGACCAGCGCGTGGGAATCAATCATGCTGCCCTCGCCGACATACGCGCCGGCGTTGATGTACATGGGCGGCATCATGGTTACGTTGTTGCCGACAAAGGCACCCCGCCGCACGCTGGAGCCGCCCGGCACGATGCGGATGTTGCGCTGCGGGCCGTTCACGTACTGCGTGGGATAGGTGTGCTTGTCGAAAAATTTGAGGCTGCCGTCGGTGCCCATGGGCTCTACTTTGCCGTATTTGAAGCCCAGCAGAATGCCCTGCTTCACCCAGCTGTTGACCTGCCAGCCGTCGGCTACGGGCTCGGCCGAACGAATGCTGCCGTCCTCCAGCCCGGACAAAAAATGTTTGTACATATCGTAAAAATCGCGCGGGGGCGTGGGGCTTCCGGCCTGGGCCACCCGCTCGATGTAAGCTTTTATTTCGTTGAATTCCATGTATAGCTTTAATTAAAGAATGAAGAAAAGTCGAATTGGTGATGGCTTACCGGCCTAAATACCCTTTTTTGACCAAAAGTTCGGCATTCAGTACGGCACCGCCGGCGGCTCCCCGAATCGTGTTGTGGCCCAGCGCGGTATAGGCCAGATCAAATACCCCGGCCTTGCGCACGCGGCCCACGCTGACCTGCATGCCGCCGGCTTCCTGCACGTGCAGACGCGGCTGCGGGTGAAACGGATTGTCCATCAGCTTAACCGGATGCGCGGGAGAAGAGGGCAAATCCAGCCCGGCCAGCGGATTTTTCCACTCGTGATACGCCGCAACAGCCTCTTCTTCGCTCACGCCTTCTTTGGCCAGCTTTACCACCACCGAGAGCAGATGCCCTTCCACCAGCGCTACCCGATAGGCCGAAGAATGAATCTCCAGGCCGGCCAGGGCCACGGTGCCATCACCCTGCAAGCTTCCAAGCACTTTTTGTGGCTCCCACATCACTTTTTCCTCCTCACCGCTGATGTAGGGCAGCACATTTCCCATGATGTCCAGGCTTGCCACGCCGGGATAGCCGGCCCCGGAAACTGCCTGCATGCTGGTTACCATCACCGATTTAACCCCGAAACGGTCGATCAGCGGCTTCAGGCTGAGGCTCAGCGGCACGCATACGCAGTTGGGATTGGTTACGATGAAGCCTTTCCCTTCCGGATGAAAGCGTTGCTTTTCAATTTGGGTGATGTGATCGGGGTTGACTTCCGGCACCAGCAGCGGGACGTGCGGCTCGCGGCGGTAATTCCGCGCGTTGGTAACAACCGGAATGCCCGCTTCGGCAAAGGTTTTTTCAATCGGCCCGGCCACGGCGGCATCCATGCCCGAAAACACAAACTGCACATCCTGCAGCTCTTCCGGCGTGCAGCCGCGAACTTCCATACCGGCAATGGACTCCGGGATATCGGTAGTTTCAATCCAGTGGGCGGCTTCGCTGTACGCTTTGCCTTTGGAGCGCTCCGAAGCGGCCACCGCCTGAATGTCAAACCACGGGTGATCTGCCAGCAGCCGGATAAATTTCTGCCCGACCGCGCCGGTAGCACCCAGCACGCCCACTTTTATTTTGGTCGAATCTTTTATTTGTGAACTCATAGCACCTTTTATATCGATTATATATCTCGTGGATAATTGCTGTTTAGCCAGCATCATCTTAAAATACGGCGGGGTTTATAACAAAAAAAGCTCCCTTGCAGATTGCACAAGAGAGCTTTTCAGGGTCAGAAAATGATGCGCGACACATCTGCGGCAAAGCTTAATCTTCAGAAGCGGTTTCTTCGGGTTGTCCCTCCTCTCCGCTCACAGAGTCCGCCTGATTAAGCCCGAGCTGCTCGCGAATAGCGCCAATCAGGTTTTCGTAATACTTGGTTTTGCGCAGCAGATGCTCGCTGTCTTCGGTATCGAAACTCCCGTACTGAGAGCTGGAGGCGGCATAAACTTCGTATAAGTCGAGGTTCAGGCGGGTTTGGCGGCCATTTTCCAAAAGCTTGATATCCGCTTTCACGCGCTGGGCCGTATTGGAGGTGTAGCCAAAAAAGCCGCCGTCGTTTTGGCTGCCACGGTTCACAAAAACCGCCTCGATGTGTCCGTTTTTGGCATCCATGCGGCTCATGTTGAAGCCGACGTTGTCGAGCGCCTGCATTGCAGCCCGAAAAGCCTCGCTTTCTTCGGTGGGAAGTACCGTATGATTTACTTCCGTAAGATCAGCCGTTGAGGTGCAGGCTTGTAAAAACATGCCGGCAGAAAGAATGATGCTTAGAAAAAGCAGGACAGCAGATCGGGGAAATAGAAGTGCGTTCATAATGTATGTAAATGATGGTTTGATAATGGCTGAAGCAGAAAGTATATAGCATGTTTGTTAAGCTGCCAAAATTCCTATTTTGATGAGAAGAATGAAAACTTATTTACATATTTATAGATATGAGTCATATTCTTAATAAAATTAGGTGATAAACGTTCTTTTTTTACATTAATGCCCAAAAAAGGCACGGCATAATACCTACTTTATAGCATCTTGAAGGAGCAAGCAGCAGCGCTTTCTGTTTAATCCTGCTAAAGTTTGTATATTCAAAGCTTATTTAATTTTAACTCCTAAATATAAATTACGTTTTCTCTGCATGGCTGATTTAACCCGTCTCGATAGCATTGTTTCCCTTTCCAAAGCCCGTGGCTTCATTTTTCAATCGTCGGAGATTTATGGGGGGCTGGCCGCTGTCTATGATTACGGCCCGCTTGGCGTGGAGCTGAAGCGCCGCATTAACCAAAAATGGTGGAACGCCATGACCCGCCGGCACGATAATATTGTGGGCGTGGATGCGGCGATTCTGATGCATCCTAAAGTCTGGGAAGCCAGCGGACACGTGGAGAATTTCAGCGATCCCATGATCGATGATAAGGCGTCTAAACGACGCTACCGGGCCGATATGCTTATCGAAGACCATATCCGCAAGCTGCAGGCCGATGGCAAGGAGGCCCGTGCCGAAGAAGTGCAGCAGCTGCTCGATACCTCAGGCACGCGCAAAAGCCTGAACGAGGATTTGTACGCCATCATACAAGAAGAAGAAATTCGCGGCCCCGATTCCGGCGCCTTCGACTGGACGCAAGTCCGGCAGTTCAACCTGATGTTCAGCACGCAGTTTGGCGCTACGGCTTCCGGCGAAGATTCCACCGTGTATCTGCGCCCCGAAACCGCACAGGGCATTTTTGTGAATTTCCCGAACGTGATGAACACCTCGCGTCAGCAAATTCCGTTTGGTATCGCGCAGATCGGCAAGGCTTTTCGCAATGAAGTGGTAGCCCGGCAGTTTGTGTTCCGTATGCGGGAATTTGAGCAGATGGAAATGCAATATTTTGTGCGTCCGGGGGAGGACGATACATGGTACGAAAGCTGGAAAGCAGAGCGCTGGCAGTGGCATAAAAGCATCGGCATACGGGAGAAAAACCTGCGTTATGTAGATCATCCGGCCGACAAGCTCGCCCATTATGCCAAAAGCGCCGTGGATGTGCAGTATCGTTTTCCGATTGGCTGGCAGGAAGTCGAGGGCATACACAACCGCACCGATTTCGACCTTTCGCAGCATCAAAAAGTATCGGGCAAAAAAATAGAGCATTTCGATCCGCAAACGCAGCAGCGCTACATTCCCTATGTGATCGAAACGTCCATCGGCCTGGACCGCTGCACGCTTATGGTGCTGTGTGATGCCTACCGCGAGGAAGAAATCACCGATGATAAAGGCAAAACCGAGACCCGCACTGTCTTGAAACTGCATCCCGAGCTGGCGCCCATCACCGCCGGCGTGTTTCCGCTGATGAAAAAACCGGAGCTCATGGAGCAGGCGCAGGCCATTAAAAAAGAGCTTTCTGAAGAATATAAAGTCATGTTCGACGAAAAAGGCTCCATCGGCAAGCGCTATCGTCGCCTGGATGAGGCCGGCACGCCCTTTTGCATCACCGTTGATTTCGAAAGCCTCGAGGATGGCTGCGCCACCGTGCGCGATCGCGACAGCATGCAGCAGGAGCGCGTATCATTTGATGCCATCGGCCGTTATATGCACGACCGCATCAAATCCTGGAGGCCTGAATCTTAAGCGTTTCAAGCGTGTTTTATGAAATCCCGGCCTTCGTTCTCTACCGTCAGCAAGCTGCGTATGAGAACCTGCGGCCGTTTTTATACTTCACTTTACATAAACACATTTTTCCGGAGGCCACGCTATGAATACCAATAGCGCCGAAGCAACCACATCCTCTAAAAGCCAGGCTGAGCCCGAAGCCGACACCCCGGCGGTGCATTCCGACGAATACGCCGTAATCATGTTTGATGGCGTCTGCAATCTGTGCAACGCCTCCATCAACTTTGTGATAGACCGCGACAAAGACCGTTATTTTCGTTATGCGCCACTGCAATCCGAAACGGGGCAGGCCTTTTTAAAAAAGCACGGCCGCAAAACCAGCGACTTCGACTCCATCATTTTGGTAGAAGGGGAAAGCTATTACACAAAATCGACGGCCGCCCTGCGCATTGCTCGTCAATTAGGCAACGGTTGGCCGCTTTTATATAGTTTTATCCTTATTCCGCCCTTCATCCGGAATGCCGTATATGATGTAATTGCATCGAAACGCTATGCCTGGTTTGGCAAACAAGATTCCTGCCGGATGCCCACGCCGGAGCTCAAGTCTTTGTTTTTAAACTAAAAAATGCGCACAAATTCCGATTCTGCAACCCTTTTATTATGAAAGTTATTGAATGCTACGAACAGGCCAGCCAGCCGCTTGTTTCCTTTGAAATTATCCCGCCCAGGCGCGGAAAATCCATTCACGGTATTTTCGACGCGCTCGACAAAGTAATGCCGTATCAGCCGCCGTTTATTGATGTAACTTCGCACGCCGCTGAGGCTTACTACGAAGAGCTGGACGATGGCAGCGTAAAGCGGCATATCAAACGGAAACGCCCCGGCACCATCGGGCTGTGCGCGGCCATTAAGCACCGCTACGACATCGAGCCCGTGCCGCACGTATTGTGCAAAGGCTTTACCCGCGAAGAAACCGAAGATGCGCTCATCGAGCTGAATTACCTTGGCATACAAAACGTGCTGGCCATCCGCGGCGACGATCATGGCGCGCCCAAGCCTGTCAGCAACTCGCGCGGAATCAATGAATATGCTGTCGATTTAGTGCGGCAAATTAAGCGTATGAACAAAGGCATGTATCTCGAGCAGCTTTCCGATGCCGACCGCACCGACTTTTGTGTAGGCGTGGGCGGCTACCCCGAAAAGCATTTTGAAGCCCCTAACCTGCAATGGGATATCCAGCGGCTGAAAGAAAAAGTGGAAGCCGGGGCCGATTACATCGTAACACAGATGTTTTTTGATAATCAGCAGTTTTTTAACTTTGTGGAAGCTTGCCGGGCCGAAGGCATCACCGTACCCATTATTCCCGGGCTTAAAGTCCTCACCAACTACCGTCATCTGAGCAGCCTTCCGCGCTACTTTTTTCTGAACTTGCCGGAGCCGCTTACCCACGAAATCTCCAAAAATCCCGAAAATACGCGGCAAATCGGCATTGAGTGGGCCGCTCAGCAGTGCCGGGAACTCCTGGATTATGGCGTGCCCGGCCTTCATTTCTACATCATGGCCAACCCGAGCCCGGCCGTAGAGCTGCTAAACAGCCTCAATACGGGTTTAGAATTTAAAGGCAAATCCCAAACGGGCAGTAACGGTTCGGCCCCCAAAGCCATCTCCGGCACCTGAACTTTCCCCCGCAAGTTTTACGCCCATGGATGCTCCTCTTTGCTTTAAAAAAGCACATCGGCCCGCTTTTTTAGCCCCGCTGCCCCGCCGCCGTTCTTCTTTTTTATATATGATGATGGCGCTCGTGCTCCTGGCAATCGCCCTGCAAACCTCCGGCTGCCGCTCCCCCAAACCGGCTATCGACCGGCAGGATGCACTCGTGAATCGCCTTATGCAGCAATACGACCGCTGGGAAGGCACGCCCTACCGGCTCGGCGGCATCACCCAAAGCGGGGTAGATTGTTCTGCTTTCGTACAAAATGTGATGCAAGCGGCGTTCAACATCCAGATTCCGCGAACCACACGCGAACAAATTAATTTTGGGGCATCCGTAAATCCCCGGCGCATGAAAACCGGCGATATCGTGTTCTTCCAAACGGGCCGGAATACGCTTCATGTTGGTATTTTGCTCAACGACGGCAACTTTATGCACGCAGGAACCAGCACGGGCGTAACTATTGCTCATCTGGGAGAATCCTATTGGCGACAACGCTTTATCCGCGCCCGGCGCGTGCTGTAATTTGCCCAAAAATACCGAAGCGAGCTTGACGCATCATACCTTTCATACATAGTTTTGCTGACCGCTGACTTTCGACCTTTGACTTTCGACTTTCGACTTTAAAAAAAACTGAATGAAATTACTTGTAAATGTTGATCATATTGCAACCCTGCGCAACGCCCGCTCCGAAGGGTATCCCGATCCGGTGGCCGGGGCAAAACTATGCGAGGAGAACGGCGCGGCCGGAATCGTGTTCCATCTTCGCGAAGACCGCCGGCACATCAAAGACCGCGATGCCTGGGGCCTGAGCAAAACCGTAACCGGCCTGCTGGATTTCGAGATGGGCGCCTCCGAAGAAATGCTTGATATTTGCACCCGTATGAAGCCGGATTTATGCACGCTTGTGCCGGAAAAGCGCGAAGAAATTACGACGGAGGGCGGGCTTGATCTGGAAAAAATCTACGATGATTATGCCGAACGCGTGCTTCCCAGATTAAAAGAAGCCGGCGTGCCGGTCAGCCTTTTTGTAGAACCTTCGGTGCCGGATATGGAGCGCTGTGCAAAGCTGGGCGTTCCGGTGGTAGAGCTGCATACCGGCCTGTATTCCAACACCAGCGGCTCCCGGCAGATAGAAGAGCTCAAACGCCTGGGCCGGGCCGCCGAAGCTGCCCATAAACTTGGCATCAAAGTAAACGCCGGACACGGCCTCAACAAGCACAACATTCGCCCATTTGTAGAGCACGTGCCCTATCTTGATGAAATCAGCATTGGGCACGCGCTCATGGCCGACGCTCTTTTCTACGGCATCCCGGCCTGTGTGCGGGAAATGAGCGATATTCTGGCCTCGTATGAAGCTTCCGGCGAAAAATACCGCCCGGCAGGGGTATCATCGTCGCCGTCTTCATCGTCGCCATCGTAAGCGCCGCAGGGCATGCCCCGCGCCCACGACAACGGCGGTGGCAAATAACGATCATGGCAAGACGCTTTGCCTCTACGACCCCCTTTTAGTCTAAAAAATATTTATGCCAGATTCTGATTCGACGCCTTCTCCCGATTTTTCGCTGGATGGCTTTAACGTGCCGCCGGGCTATAAATCCGGCTACGTCTGCATTATTGGCCAGCCGAATGCAGGAAAATCCACCCTCATGAATGCGATAATGGGCACAAAACTTTCCATTATTACGCCTAAAGCCCAAACTACGCGGCATCGCATCACCGGCATATATTCGGAGGATCGCGGACAGCTCATTTTCCTGGATACGCCCGGTCTGCTGGCCCCCCGCTACAAGCTGCACGAAAAGATGATGGGAGCCGTGAAGCGTTCTTTTGAGGATGCCGACCTCATCATCTTTTTGGTAGATCCCGATGATGTGCCCGAAGCTGAGCAAATAGAATGGCTGCAAAAAAAGGCCTCCAAACCGCTGCTGTTGGTCATCAACAAGGCCGACCATGCCATGGAACATAAAATGAAAACGGCCGAAGAAGTGGTGGCCGGCTATTTGAAATGCCACAAGGTGATGCAGGTGTCGGCACTGGAAAACCAAGGCGTTCCCGAGCTGCTTACAGAAATTTTTGAATTGATGCCCGAAGGCCCGCCGTTTTATCCGCCGGATCAGTTGAGCGAACATCCCGAGCGCTTTTTCGCCGCCGAACTGATTCGGGAGCAGTTGTTTTTGCAATATCATGCTGAAATCCCGTATTCCTGCGCTGTAAACGTGCTGCGCTACGATGCCCAGCCGGAAATAGACCGAATCGAAGCCGAAATTGTAGTAAATCGCAGCAGCCAGAAAGGCATTGTGATTGGCAAGGGCGGCAAAGCGCTCAAAAACGTGGGCGTGAAAGCCCGCGAGGAATTGGAGCTGTTTCTGGGTAAAAAAGTTTACCTCAATCTGTTTGTGAAAGTGCGCGAAAAATGGCGGGACAAAGACGGGTTTTTGAAAAGCTACGGCTATCAATAGAGCGGCCCGAACGGCAAGCACAGACACGATCACGGTAAAACGATAGGGTTTATATGCCATCACAAAAGAAAAAAACACCGCTGCCCAAGGCCGAGAGCGTGAAGCGGGAAATACGTATCAAAAATGAACCGCCCCGTTGGTATGCCCTTCGCAGTATGTCCCGGCAGGAAAAAAAGCTACATGAGGAACTGCAGGAATCGGGGTTTAAAACCTATTTGCCCATGACGAAAGAGCTCCGGCAGTGGAGCGACCGCAAAAAATGGGTTTCTTTTCCCATGTTCCGGGGCTATCTGTTTTTGTACAGCAGCAGCCGATATTTCCCGCGGGTACTTGAGCACCCGGCGGCGGTTCATATTGTGCGGCTGTCGGGAAAATATGCAGCTATCCCGGACGATCAGATTGAGTTTATTAAAAAAGTAGCCGATAATCAGTTGCGCTATGAAGTAACTGAGCAAAAATTCGAGAAGGGGGATGCCGTAGAGATTGTGCAAGGCCCTTTAAAGGGATGCAGCGGCATTTGGGTAAAACAAAAAACGAAATACAATGTATCGGTACATATAGAGCAGCTTTCTTCTGTGATATCGGTAGAAATACCAGCCGCTTTCATCAAAAAAATACCAACAGAAGACCCTGCTGAGTAACTGCTCTGCCTGGCCCTGCCGGAACAAAAATGCCCGCATGGTGCAGCGCCTTTGCGCCGGTCTTGATGCTGCAAATTAAAAATATGTCCTACGTGTTTTAACTTTAACTGCTATATTGATATATTATTGATATACAAGTAAGTACATGTATAAAACAATACTCCTATTGTATCAAAGCACGGCAATTTTATAGCAACGTTGATTTGTAAGCTACCTCGTGTATTGAATTGTCAGGCTATAGTATCGTGGGTTAAGACAACTATAAAAGCGTTCGGGCCCGCAGACGGATCTGCAATTTTATACTACTCCCAAGCATATTATGCAAAGCTCTTCGAGATTTCGTTACAGGCTTCAGTGGCATGGCGTTTTTGCGCGCTTCGTGCGGTTTTGCATGTTTGCCGTGGCTTTATATACGCTAAGTAGCTGTGCCGGCACGCAAGAAACCCGGCAATCGGGCATGCGCAGCGACTATTTTTTAGAGTACAACTCGTTTGATAAAATCAATTATGGAGAAGCCGGGCAGCAGCAGGGCTACTCTTTGCGCATATTTCAGGACGGACTCGCTTATCTGATCTTGCTGGAAAACTCGAACCGTTATTTGAATTCGCCTTTCGA
>JBMCPG010000006.1:0-13759 GCA_048626035.1 Cyclonatronaceae bacterium | reverse complement strand
TCAGGATGATGCGGGCGTGATCACCTTTCCGCCCACGCAGGTCGGCTTTTTGATCGACCGCTTCCTTTGGCTTCCGCAGCCGGAAGTCCGGGCCGCCGCGCCGGATACCGGCATGAGCTTCGAGGCCGCCGCGCCCACCGGCCTCCCGGAAACCATCACCCCGGCCTTGCTGAAATCCGCCACCCTGCTCGATGGCGTGCCGCCTTTCACCATTTATATTCAGGACGGCCAGCTCATCATAGATGAAACCACCCGATTGGATTTTCCCGGCCCGACCGATGCGCCGCTGATGCCCGCCGCCGTCGCCGAAATCGACTATAATTATACCTTCCGCAACGATATTGCCGTCGCCGGAAAAGACGGATTCCGTCTGTATCGCCAAAATGATGATGAGACTTTTAGTGATGTGCGCGACGAGCTGCGGCTTCCCGATTCCGTTTTTGAGGGCGAATATCACGGCGTATGGCCGGCCGATATCGATCTGGATGGCGATCTGGATTTGGTGCTGGGCCGCAGGGGCGCCGCGCCGCTGGTGCTGGTGAATCAGGCGGATGGCCGTTTTGGCCTGGCCGAACTCTTTGGGGACATCGCCGGGCTGGTATCCATGAACTGGGCCGATCTGGACAGCGACGGAGCCGCCGACGCGCTTTTTCTTACCGAAGACGGCCGGCTGCATCTGCGCCAAAATTTGCGGCGCAACGATTTTACGGCGACTTCCGGCTTTCCCGTGCAGGAAAACGTAGCCGCCGCCACGACCGGCGATATCAACGGAAACGGCTATTTTGAGGTCATCGTCCTGCGGCGTAACGGGCAACTTTCCGCCTTCGACTACAACGCCCGGCATCATCGCTGGGACGAGCGGGAGCTGCGGCCGGCCGGTGATGGCTCCGCGTTTCAGCCTGGGGAAACCACGCTTCACGTAGCAGACGTGGACAATAACGGAAGCCCCGATCTGGTCTATTCTGATCTCGAACGTACGCACGTTTTGCTGCACGACGGCGAGGCAAGCTTCAGCGCAGTCGAAACCCCGCAAAACGGGCGCATTATTTCCGTATTTGATGCAGACGGCGACGAGCGCCTCGATCTCATCGGCGTGCGCCCGGAAGCAGAGCCTCTGGAACTGCGCAACGTCGGGGAGCGGAACTACGAGGCCTACTCCATCCGGGCGCGGGCATCGGGCACGGAGGGCGACCGGCGCATCAACTCGTTTGGCATTGGCGGGGAAATGGAAATCCGGGCCGGACTTCAGTATCAAAAACAGCTCATCACCTCACCGATTGTACATTTCGGGCTGGGCGAATATGAAGAAGCCGACATGCTGCGCATCATCTGGCCGAACGGCTCGGTTCAGGCCGAGTTTGCTGAGCGCGGCATGGGGGCCACCATTTTTAACGAGCAGGTGCTCAAAGGCTCCTGCCCGTGGCTGTTCACCAGCGATGGGGAGCAGATACATTTCATCACCGACATTTTATGGCGTTCGCCGCTGGGGCTGCGCATCAACGCGCAGGAAACCGCCGGCGTCATTCAAACGCTGGACCGGGTGCGCATTCCGGCCGAAAAGCTGAAGCCGACCGGAGATGGCGTATATGATGTGCGCGTAACGGCCGAGCTCTGGGAAACCCACTTTTTCGATCATATCAGCCTCGTAGCCGTAGATCATCCCGAAAACAGCGAAGTCTTTATTGATGAGCGCTTCGTCTTCCCCGCTCCGGATTTATCGGCCCGCTTGCTGAACTCCCCGCGGCCGGTGCAAAACGTAAGCGATGAGCGCGGCCGCGACCTCACCGAAACCGTTTCCCGGCTGGATTCCACCTACATCGCGCCATTCCGGAAAACCACGTTTCAGGGCCTGGTTGAGCCGCATCATATTGAAATTACGCTCGATGAAGCGGCATCCAGCGCTCCCGAATGGCTGGTGCTGCAAGGCTGGCTGCGTCCGACCGACAGTTCCATCAACCTGATGCTGAGTCAGGGCACGACGCCTCCGCCGGAAGGCCTGCGCGTGGAAGTGGCCGACGGAAACGGCGGCTGGCAGGTACTGCACGAAAATTATGGCATTCCGGCCGGCAAGCTCAAAAGCATTCTGCTGAATCTGGAGGGCGCGTTTCCCGATGAAACCGACCGCCGGCTGCGCCTGCACAGCAGCTCCGAAATCTACTGGGATGCCATCATGCAAACCGAACAACTCCCGGATGAAAACATGGAAAAACGCACGCTGGCGGCCTCCCGTATGGAGCTGCGCTATCGCGGGTTTTCGCGCTGGGCCCGGGCCGATTCGGTATCGCCCAAGCTGGCCTATTATGATGAAATTTCCAGCACACAACAGCGCTGGCGGGATTTAGAGGGCTATCATACGCGCTTTGGCGCGGTGGATGAACTCCTGGCCGACATCGACGACCGCTACGTGATTATGAACGCCGGCGACGAAATCCGTCTGGAATTTGATGCGCCCGCCGCCCCGGAGCCGGGCATGAAACGCAGCTTTATTCTGGTCTCCGACGGCTGGGTGAAGGACGGCGACTACAATACCGAGGCCTCTCAAACGGTGCATCCGCTGCCCTATCACGGGCAGGCCGACTACGAATACACCCGCGGCGGGCGGCTTCAGGATGATCCGGTATATCAGCGCTTTCCCGAAGACTGGGCGCGCTACCACACGCGCTACGTAACGCCCCATGGATTTCGCCGGGCGCTGGGATTCGGGCCGCCGTTATCACGCTAAAAAAACACAGATATGGAACGCAAAACGCTTGTTAAATTACTGATTGGCTGTTTTTTTGTAGGCTTGCTGCTGGTGCCGGCCGGGCTGCGGCAGCTGGAGGCCTTTCGTGCGGCCGATCTGCTGGAAGACCGTGAGCAAACGCTGCAGCGCTACGGCTTTTATCTGGAAGAAATCACCGAAGAAGCCGGCGTGGATTTTGTGCACCGGCGGCCGGTGGTGGATGAGCGCCTTCATCATATATTACCGCAAATTTCGTCGGTCGGCGCTTCGGTTGCCGTAGCCGATTTTAACGAAGATGGCGCCCCGGATTTTTATCTTACCAACAGCGATTTCGGCACGGCCAACGCGCTGTACATGAACGACGGCCGCGGAAATTTCACCGATGTAGCCGGCGAGCTGGGCATTGCCCGCCTGAATGATGAAGCCCGCGGCGTTTCCATGGGTTCGGTATGGGGCGATGTGGATAATGATGGCTACGAAGACCTGCTCATCTACCGCTGGGGACGGCTCAGCCTGTTTCGCAATGAGGGCGGCCGGGGCTTCACCGATATCACCGAGGGTTCCGGGCTGGACGCGGCTGGCTGGATGAATGCCAACACCGCCGTGTGGCTGGATTATAACGGCGACGGCCGGCTCGATCTGTTTGTAGGCGGATATTTCCATGAGCGCGTGGATTTCTGGGATCTGGAAGATACGCGCATCATGCCCGACAGCTACGAATACGCCACCAATGGCGGGCGCAACTATCTTTTCGAGAATCAGGGAGATGGTACATTCCGTGAAGTTGCTGAAGAAACCGGGCTGCTCGAAACCCGGCGCTGGACGCTGGCCGCCGCGGCGGCCGACATCAGCGGAACCGGCTATCCGGATTTGGTGCTGGCCAACGACTACGGCGTGGACGAGCTCTTCATTAATGAAAACGGCCGCGGTTTTGTGAATATGGGCGAAAGTACCGGCATGGGCTTCATTCCCAAAAGCGGGATGAGCGCCAGCTTCGGCGACGTACTCAATCAGGGACAGCACGGCATTTATATCAGCAATATTTCCGAAGCCGGCGTGCTGATGCAGGGCAACAATCTCTGGGTTCCGACCCGGCGTTCGGGGCAGGGACGGGACATAAAATTCCGCAATATCGCCGGTAATATGGGCATTGAAATCGGGCAGTGGGGCTACGGCGGCCGCTTCACGGATTTCAACAACGACGGCAACATAGATTTATACCTGGCCAACGGCTACGTCTCCGACGCGCCGGACACTGATTATTGGTACGACTATGCGAAGGTAGTGGGCGGCAACCGCTCCATCATTACCGACGCGCGAAACTGGCCGGATATGGAAGGCCGCACGTTTTCGGGCTATCAGGCCAATAAAATCTGGATGAACGACGGGGCCGGGCGGTTTCGGGAAGTCGCCGCTGCCGTAGGCGGAGAGTTACGTCTGGATAGCCGTTCGGTGGCGCATGCAGATATCGACGGAAACGGCAGCCTCGATTTAATTGTGGCGAGTCAGCACGGACCGGTTACGCTCTACCGCAACACGGTGCGGTCCGCGCATAACTGGATTGCCTTCGGGCTGGAGGGGAAAACAAGCAACCGAAGCGCGATAGGGGCAGACATCATCCTGCACTGGGAAGGCAAAAAGCATGTAAAGACCGTACATGCCGGCGATGCTTTCAGCTCGCAGAGTCAACGGGTGCTGCATTTTGGCCTCGGAGAAGCAGAAAATGTGGAGCGGGCCGAGATCCGCTGGCCTTCCGGGCAGACGCAAACCCTTGAGGCACCGGAACTCAATCGATTGCATAAAATTACGGAACGCATGCCATCGTAAAGCGCTTTTCTGAATTATTATGCGCATATTTAAGTTTTTTTACAATCTGCTACTACCGAGCAAACCGAACTACAACTTTCCATGAATAGCCCCAATATTGCATTAACCCGGCCGGCTTTCGAGATTCCTAAAGCCTATATTGGCCCGCTGCTCATCACCAGCGTGCTTATTGCCGCGCATCTTTCATTCGGAATTCTGGACAGCTATCAAAAGCTGTTTGTGGCTATTGCGGCAAGTTTTATAACGGAAGCCGGCTTGCACTACGCCATGTTTGGGAAAACCCGAAACATGAGCAGCGCCTACGTTTCAGGCATCAGTGCCGGGATTTTAGTGCGCTCGCCGATGTTCTGGCCCTTCGCCTTGTGCGCGGCCATTTCCATTGCCTCCAAGTATGTACTGCGCTACAAGGGGCGGCATATCTGGAACCCCACCAATTTCGGCATTGTGATGCTGCTCATGCTTGCCCCGGAAAGTGCGGCGGTGCTCAGCATTCAGTGGGGCAGCAACATGTGGGCCATGGGCGTGATTTGGATCGTCGGGCTGCTGACCTTATGGAAAGTAAAACGCTTTCATATTACATTTGTTTACATTATTTCATTTCTCGCATTTGGTTACCTGCGAAGCCTTTATACCGGTGATGCCTACCTGGCCGAAGTCGCCCTAATGACCGGCCCGATGTATCAGTTATTTGCTTTATTTATGATGACTGATCCCAAAACAACGGTGTCGTCGCGCAATGGCCGGATGCTCACCGTACTTGCTATTGCCAGTCTGGAAGCCATCCTGCGCCTCAACGAATTCGTATATGCTCCGTTCTATGCCTTGTTTATTATAGGCCCGATAGCCCTTATTGTAGAAGATCAGCTTAGTTCCTCTTCTGCTCAAAAAGAACGACAGCCCGCCGATGGATTACAGCCCCGAACGGCTTCCTGAAACCGAAGCTGTCTATTAGATTTTACCTATATCACAAGCACGCGATTCCGCCCCGAATATATTTGCGAAAATGCAGGCTTAATACAGCGATAAAACTGGCTTTAAATTCACATAATGAAGCTTTTACTAATCCTGTAAAAAGGCAATCGTTTGCAAAAAAGATTTCATTTGCTGGAAGCGCTTTTATATATTCAAGTGTTAAACTTGTAAAGACAGCTTAACAAGGTTTTTTCGACTGGTCTGAGATGCTTCTGTAAAGCCTTATGATGGGGCGGTGTTCCATCATATATATATAGTTTTTTCGCTACTAACTTACCAGAATGGTACCGATGCCATTTTAAAACACGCTTGGAATCTGCTACTTCACACGCTTGAAAAACTTCGCAAGGCTAACTGCTTCTTATAATACTAACGACTGTTGTAGAACAACAATGATACAACTATAGCTTGCTTATGGCAAGCAGCAGGCCTGTTAGCCACCTTTTCAACACAGAACTCAGGTTCTGCTTGCGAAATACACTTTTAAACGTGCATTTCGTGCCACTACTCTACTCGTAACACTCGATGTGCATGCATCAGAAATACCAGCGGTGAGGGCATAGTTTCGCCCTTGCAGATGTTTTCTGCTGCTGTGCCTGTCACTCAAACCTAAACATAAGTATGGATCGCTAATATGAATAGACAAAAGCTACCGGTTCAAAATGCCTGGAAAGCGCTTTTCACTTCTTCTTCGGGAGGAAGAAGCCGCGCTGCAAACAGGTTTATAATACTCAATATTACCCTTGTGGCAAGTTTGCTGGCGATAAGCCTGATGTTGGCTCCGGCCCTTAGCACTCTTTCTGCCCAAGACCGCACCACCGTTTCTGGTGTGGTAACAGATGCCGAAGACGGCTCACCGCTTATTGGTGTAACTATTGTAGTGCAGGGAGCCATGCAGCAAACCGGCTCAACGATTGGTACTTCCACCAATATCGATGGGGAATACAGCCTCGATGTACCTGAAGGCCTGAATACCCTGGTCTTTTCTTCTGTCGGCTACGAAACGCAAACGGTAGATATCGACGGGCGCACCGAAATTGATGTAGAAATGGCCCTGCAAACCCGTGAGCTCGATAATGTGGTTGTTGTCGGGTACGGAACGCAGCGCGAGTCGGAGATCACCAGTTCGGTTTCTACCGTATCTGAAGAGGATTTCCAGTCGGGCAATATTAATGATTCGGCCGAGCTTCTGCAGGGTAAAGTAGCCGGCCTTACGGTTTCGCGGCCCGGCGGCGACCCCAACGCAGATTTTAACATTCGCTTGCGCGGCCTTTCCACCCTGGGTGCAAATCAGGAGCCGCTTGTTGTTATTGATGGCATTGCCGGAGCCGACCTCAATACGGTAGATCCCAACGATATCGAATCCATGACGGTGCTCAAAGATGCCTCGGCCGGTGCCATATATGGAACGCGCGGGGCCAACGGCGTAATTTTGGTTACCACCAGTTCCGGCGGTGCCGACCAGCCAATGAGCGTGGAGTATAGCGGCCAGATTTCGGCCTCTACGGTAGGCAACAAACTGGAGGTGCTTTCGGCCGGGCAATACCGGAATTTTGAATCTGCAGACGAGGAATTCACTCCTACAGATTTAGGTACCGAAACCGACTGGTTCGACGAAATTACCCAAACCGGCATCACGCAAACGCACAGCTTGTCGGTATCCGGCGGAAACCAGCAGACGAACTACAGCGTATCGGGAAGCTACCGGGATATTCAGGCGATACAAAAGGGAACAGGGCGGCAACAGCTTAACACCCGCTTAAACCTGACCCACCGCGCATTGGACGAGCGGCTGCGTATTACCACAAATCTGGCCATCACCGACCGCGATGAAGATATCGGCCTGGGCGAAGTTTTCCGCTACGCCGCTTTGTTTAATCCAACCGCCCCCATCCGCGACGAAGACGGCTCGTATTTTGAGCAGGATTTCTTCGACTATTTCAACCCGGTAGCCATCAACGAGCAAACTAATCTGGAGCGGAATTCTAACCGTTTTCGTATGGCGTTCCGCGGCGAATACATGTTTGATGACATCATCCCCGGATTGATGGGCTCCGTATTTTATGCCCGCCAGAGCTTTAACCAGCTTCGCGGCGAGTATTATGAGAAAGATGCCAAATTCCGCGGATCTGCCCGCAACGGCCTGGCCATCCGCGAGAACTTTGAGTCCCAAAACGATTTGGTTGAAGCCCAGCTCAACTACGACCGCACTTTCGGCGATGTCCGCTTTGAAGGAACAACCGGCTACTCCTGGCAGGATTTTCAGGACGATAACTTCTATGCTGAAGGCGGAGATTTCATCAACGATAGCTTTGGTTTCAACAACATTTTTGAAGCCCGCGATTTTGACCGGGGCGACGGAACCGTTTCTACTTTCCGCAACGAAAACCGCCTGATTGGCTTTTTCGGCCGCACGAACTTTGTGCTCGACGATACCTATTTCCTTTCCGGTGCTGTGCGCCGCGAAGGTTCTACCCGATTTGGCGCAGATAACCGCTGGGGAACGTTCTTTGCTGTAAGCGGGGGTGTTGAGCTGACCAATCTCTTTGATGTTGATCAGATCGACCAGATGAAGCTTCGTCTCAGCTAAGGCGAAACCGGCACGGACGCTCCTCTGAACGGCCTTTCACAGCGCCGCTTCAGCTCCGGAAGCAGCTTTTTGGTAGGCGGAGATTTTGTGCCTTCTATTGGCCCGGTCAGCAATCCCAACCCCGACTTAAAGTGGGAAATCAAGCGGGAGCTGAACGTCGGCGTCGATTTTGCCGCCCTCGATACCCGCCTTTCCGGCTCACTGGATTTCTACCAGAGCACGACCGACGACTTGTTGCTGCAAATCAACGTTCCCGTACCACCGAATCAGGCACCTACAACCTGGATCAACGCCGCCGAAATCAGCAACACGGGTTTTGAAGCGGCCCTGAATTATGATGCTATTCGTACCCAAACGACCTCATGGACGACCGGCATCACCTTTTCTACCAATAATTCCAAGCTCGAAAGCTACGCTGCCGGCCGGCAAACCATCTCCAACGTTGGTGCACCAGGCCTCAATGATACGCCTCTGATTCTGGTTGATGAAGGCCGCGACATTGGCGATATCTGGGGTTGGGAATTCTCCCGCATTGGCGAGGATGGCGGATGGTTGTTCATCGATGCCGACGGCAACGAAGTAGGCACCAGCGAAATGGGCGCCGAAGACCGCAAAGTAATTGGAAATGGCCTGCCCGATTTTGAGCTGAGCTGGACCAATAACGTGCGCTACCGCAGCTTCGATTTCAGCATGTTCTGGCGCGGGGCTTTCGGCCACGATCTCGTAAATACCTACGATATCTTCCACCGCAATCCCTTCTTCATCGGTTCGCGTAACGTGATGGAAAGTACTCTCGATATACCCGAGCTTACCGAAGCCCCGCAGTTTTCCAGCTTTCAGGTAGAAGATGCCTCTTTCTTCCGTCTGGAAAACATCACGCTTGGCTACAATTTCAGCCTTACGCCCGAGTCGCTGATCAGAAGCCTGCGTGTGTATGGTACGGTCAACAACGTGCTTACCATCACCGGCTATGATGGCATCGATCCGGAAGTGCGCTTTGCCGACCGTGGCCCGACCGATAACGCCAACCGTGCCGAAGATCCTTATCCGTTGGCTCCGGGCATCGATCGCCGCGATCAATTCTTTACCCAGACGTCCTTTGTATTTGGCGTAAATCTCGGATTTTAATACCCCATAAAAGAGAAATAACTATTGATTATGAAAAAATTAAACTTAAGCAATGTGATCTCGGTCAGTCTGCTGGCGCTGCTTTTTGGCTTTGCCTGTACAGACCTGGATGAAAATATCCCGAGTGAACTTACCGATGATAGCTTCTTCCAGACCGAAGAGGAGTTTGTAGCTGCTTTGGGTGATGCCTACACTACCCTTGCGGCCTGGCAAAACCATGGAGGCTTGTTTTCGCTGAATGAAGTCTCCAGCGATGAAGCCACCATTCCTGTAAAAGGCGCCGACTGGGAAGACGGCGGCATCTGGATTGATGCACATCAGCACAACATTGATTCCGAGCACGGCCCGACCAACGGCTCCTGGAACTTTCTGTTTTCAGGCGTAAGCAACACCAACCGCCTGATTTTTCAGTTTGAAAGCGCCGTTGAGCAAGGCACAGCCGACCCCGCCCTGGCCGAGTCGTTCATCGCTGAGCTGCGCGCCATGCGGGCCTTCTACTACTTCTTCCTGCTCGATAATTTCGGAAATGTTCCCATTGTGGATGATTTCGAAAATGCCGAAGAAGCCCCGGCCAATAATGCCGACTTTGCCGAAGGCCGCCGCGAAGTCTTTGAATTCGTAGAGTCTGAACTGCTGGCAACAGCCGATCTGATCTCCGACGATCCTTCCGCCAGCTACGGCCGCTTTAACAAGTATGCGGCCCATTTTCTGCTGGCCAAGCTCTACATGAACGCCGAAGTTTATACCGGCACCGAGCGCTGGGCCGATGCGCAGCAGCAGCTCGAAATCATCGTGGATTCCGGCGTATTCAGCCCCACGGCCGATTATTTCGATAACTTCGCAACCAACAATTCCGGCTCCCCGGAAACGATCTTTGCGATTCCCTACGACTCGGTATTTCTGCAAGGTTTTCAGATGCACCACATGACCCTGCACTACGGCAGCCAGCGAACCTTCGATTTCCAGGAGCAGCCCTGGAACGGCTATACCTCGCTCCAGGCCTTCTACGAATCCTTCGATGATAACGATGCCCGTAAGCAGGGCTTTCTCGTTGGCGAACAGTTCGATATTAACGGGGAACCCATCATCGATAGTGATATCGCCGAAGGACATCACCTGACCTTCACGCCCGAAATCGACGCTATTCGCATGCAGTCGGCCCTTTCCCGCCAGCAGGGCGCACGGTTCAACAAGTTTGAATACGCCATCGGCGCAACGCCACACCTCGATAACGATTTTCCGGTATTTCGCTATGCCGACGTGCTCTTGATGATGGGTGAGGCGCTCCATCGCCAGGGGCAGGACGGCAGCATGTTCGTAAATATGGTGCGCGAGCGTGCCGGAATGGAACCCTTCGCCACGCTTACCGATGAGGATATCCTTGCCGAGCGCGGCCGGGAGCTCTTTACCGAAATGTGGCGGCGTCAGGATTTGATCCGTTTCGACGGAAATGAAGGCGGCGAAACCGCATTCAACGATCCCTGGTGGGAGAAAGGCGTTTCAGACGAAACACAAAACGTGTATCCGATTCCGTTCAACCAGATTGAAAACAACCCGAATCTGAACCAGAACCCGGGATACTAAGCCCATCATAAAGCAGTATTATTTTTAACCGCCTGACCTCAACGAAAAGGGAATGCATGCTCCGGCCTGCGTTTCCTTTTCTTATTTTAGGCTCTAAATAAAGATGCAGCATTTTTCCCTCCGACATTATTTCGTGCATGAGCAAGCCGCAAGTGTTTTTTTGTCTTTATTCGTTGTTCCTCCTGAGCGCTCTGGCCGCCTTTACCGCCTGCAGTGTGCAGCAGGATGATGGCATCCCGCCGCTGTTCGAGCGCCTGAGCCCATCACAAACCGGCGTTGATTTCCGCAACGAGCTGCAGCCCACCGAAGACTTCAATATGTATATTTTTCGCAATTTTTATAACGGCGGCGGCGTAGCGGCGGGCGATCTGAGCAGAAACGGGCTTCCCGACTTGTTTTTTACCGGAAATATGGTTTCCAATCGCCTCTTCATTAATAAAGGTGATTTTGAGTTTGAGGACGTAACCGAGCAGGCCGGCCTTAATTCCGAAGGAAGCTGGACAACCGGCGTGAGCCTTGCCGACGTAAATGGGGATGGCCGCCTCGATATCTTCATCACCAAATCCGGCCCGCCCGCTGCCGATGGAGTGGCTGCGCGCCACAACGAATTATACATCAACAACGGAAATCTGGAATTTACCGAAAGCGCCGAAGCCTACGGCATTGCCGATACCGGCCTGGCTACGCACGGCATTTTCGCCGATTTTACCGGAAACGGCCGCCCCGATTTATATGTCATCAGCAACTCTTTGCGCAAGCTGGATTCCTTCGAAGACGTAACGGCCGCCGAACGCCAAATCCCTGATTCGCTTGGGGCAAGCCGGCTGTACCGCAACGACGGCGGCTCCTTCACCGACATCACTGAAGAGGCGGGCATGTACAGCAGTCGTATAGGGTTCGGCCTCAGCGCAGTAGCAAGCGATATTAACCGGGACGGGCTGGTAGATTTGTACGTGGCTAACGACTTCTTCGAGCGCGATTATATGTACCTCAATTTGGGCGGGGGGCGGTTTGAGGAAGTGCTGGAAGAGCGGCTGCCGGCCATCAGCTTTAGCTCTATGGGTAGCGATATCGCCGATTTAAACAACGACGGCTGGCCCGAAATATACGTTTCCGATATGCGACCCTGGCAAAACGAGCGCCTCAAATCGAAGATGACTATCGAAACCCGCGAAGAATTTCTGCGGCAGGTCGAACGTGGCTTTCATCACAAATTTACCCGGAATACGCTTCAGTTGAACGAGGGCGGAGAACGTTTTGCTGAAATCGGGCGGCTGACCAACACCTTTGCCACCGACTGGAGCTGGGCCGTGCTTATGGCCGATTTCAACCTCAACGGCTACAACGATATTTTTGTGGCCAACGGCATTTACAAAGACCTGCTGGATCAGGATTATATTGAGCAAATTGCCAATCCCGAGCGCATTCGCCGCATGATCGAGGCCGGGCAGGAAGACGTAATTACCGATTTGATGGCGCAGATGTCGTCGGTGCCGGTTCCCAACGTGATGTTTGCAAACCAGGGAGAGCTGCAGTTCGAAAATAAAACGGAAACCTGGGGACTGGCACGGCCCGGGTTTTCCAGCGGAGCCGCCTGGGCCGATTTAGACGGCGATGGCGCGCTCGATCTTATCCTCAATAATGTGAATGAACCCGCCGAAATATACCGCAACAAAGCCATAGCGCAAGATTCCAGCCGTAGCTGGCTGCAGGTAGAACTGCGCGGCGAAGCGCCCAATACGCTTGGGATTGGCGCGCAGCTTCAGGTATGGAGCGGCGGGCAGCATTGGTATCGCGAGCATCAACTGCAGCGCGGGTTCCAGTCCAGCGTTGCCCCGGGCCTGCATGTCGGGCTGGGCCACACGGCTAAAATAGACTCCCTGGTGCTGCGCTGGCCCGACGGCCGGACCTCGCGCAAAAGCGATTTTTCCGTCCCGGCCGCCATCACTCTAAACCAGTCCGAAGCCGAAAACCGCCCGGCTCCTTCGCCGTCTGCACCAAACGCACCGGATGAGACGTCGGATTCCAGCGTTGATTTTCAGATTGCCGGGGATCATGTGCTTTCCGGGGAGGCGCACAAAGCTTTTCCCTACGAGGATTTCCGGCGGGAGGAGCTGCTTTTTCACAAAAAATCGACGGAAGGGCCGGCCGCCTGCACCGGAGATATCAGCGGAAATGGTTTGGAAGATGTATATATCGGCGGTGCGCGCGGGCAGGCCGGACGGCTCTGGCTCCAGGGGCCTGCTGGAAATTATGAAGTTTACACAGGTGATGCATTCGAGGAAGACGCCCGCTCGGAAGACATCGACTGCACGTTTTTTGATGCCGATGGAAGCGGCCGCGACGCGCTTTATGTAGTCAGCGGTGGAAATTCCCTGCCGGCCAGCTCTTCGGCCCTGGCCGACCGCCTCTATTTTTCAGAACCGCCAGAAAATATGCCGGATGATGGCATCTCAGGCGATTTCGACGCGGATGCCATCATCATAAAACCATCGCCGCAAATATTGCCCGGCCGGCGGTTTGAATCCGGCTCCGTAGTTCGGGCCCATGACTTTACCGGCGACGGGCATCAGGATTTATTCGTGGGCACGCGACTTCGGCCCTTTGGCTACGGGCTGCCCGTACAGCATTATTTATTGCAAGGTGATGGCGCCGGAAGCTTCACCGACATCACCGCAGAATGGGCGCCGGAGCTGCTGGAAACCGGCATGGTGAGCGATGCGGCCTGGGCCGATTTAAGCCAGGACGGGCATTCTGAGCTGATTCTGGCCGGCGAGTGGCAGCCCATCCGGGTGTTTAAACATACGGGCGCGGGCCTGAAAGAAGTTACGCAGGAATATGGGCTAAGCGATACCAGCGGACTTTGGAATGTGCTCGAAATAGCTGATTTAAATGATGATGGCCGCCCGGATATTATAGCCGGAAATCACGGGCTG
>JBMCPG010000005.1:0-14710 GCA_048626035.1 Cyclonatronaceae bacterium | reverse complement strand
GATCGCTTCTTCCGACTGATCGGCCAGCGACACAAAGCCGTGAAATTCCAGCAGCCAGCCCACCAGCGTTCCGCCAAAAGTGAGGCCGAGTTTGAGGGCAAACAGCGATGCCGCCATGATGAGGGCCGTGGCGCGGCGGCCAAATTTCCACTCGCCATAATCGGCCGTATCAGTATAAATGGCCCATTGCAGCACCGACACCGAGCCAAAAAAGAAGGAAACAAACACGTTCAGGATGAACATGAGCATCACGTCGTCGGGCTGCATAAAGAAGAAGGCGCAGGAAAAAGCCGAACTGGCCAGCAGAAAGCCGGAATAGACCTGCTTTTTGCCCATAAATTTGGTGAAGTACTTGGTGAGCACGGCCCCGATTAGCGTGGAAGCCGTTCCGGCGGTTACAAAGCTGGAGGTAAAAACTTCATAGGAGAAATCCAGGGTATAGCCCAGCAGTACGGGCGCCTGATCGCCCACGTAATAGCGGAAAAAATAGGCCGTGGAAGAGCCGCGCATCACGATATAGGTGAGCTGAAATACGGTGGCCAGGGCGATGAGCACCCAGGGCTTGTTGCGAATCAGATCCTGAAGGTCATCTTTGATTTTGTTGTGCTTTTCCTTAACCGGGGAAACCCGTTCCTTCGTAAGAAAAAACGTGCCTGCAAGTAAGGCCACTGCCAGCAGGCCGTAAAGCGCCATCGTCATCTGCCAGCCAAAGGCTTCGCTTTCGCTCCCAAAATATTGCACCAGGGAAAGCGTCGCCGCGCCCACCACAAACTGGCCCGCAAAGGCCGCCACGAACCGATACGAAGAAACTTCGGTGCGCTCAATGGAATTGGGGGTAATCACGCCCATCAGGGCCGAATAAGGCACGTTGATACCGGTGTAGAGCATCACCAGCAGAATATAGGTGGCGTAGGCATACACCAGCTTGGAAGTTCCGTCCAGATCGGGCACGGTGAAGGTGAGCACGCCGGCGATGCCCAGCGGTGCGGCCAGCCCCAGCAGATAGGGCCGGAATTTCCCCCAGCGGGTTTGGGTGCGGTCGGCGACCATGCCCATAATGGGATCATTCACCGCATCCCACACGCGGGTGAGCAGCAGCATGGTGCCCATGGCGGCGGCGGGAATGCCAAATACATCGGTATAGAAAATGGGCAAAAAGAGCACAAAGGTCTGGAAATACAGGTTGGATGCCATATCTCCGAAGCTGTAGCCAATCTTTTCTTTTGCCGTTAGCCGTGGCCGTTCCAGCTTGATGCCGTCTTGTGCGACTCCGGTAGCCTTGTCTGGTGTCATAAGCGTGTCGAAAAAAAACTCGTGATCTGAATAATGATGGAACTACGTTGTTTCTTGAAACCCGGGCTTTACGATAGCCCCGGACCAGCTGCTGATTGCCGGCCCGGGGCGTATATCCCCCCAACCCCAATCTATTTTCTTACGAATCCTGAGTTTGTGCCTCATGCCGCTTCATGGGGCGGTAACCTGCAGCGGTATCGTTTGTAAATCTTTGCTGTCGGATGAGGTGCCCACCATGATGTCGAAGGTACCCGGCTCGACCGTAAAGCGCATGTCAATATCGTAAAAACTCAGCGACTCCGGGCTGATTTCCAGGGCTACCGTCTGGCTTTCGCCGGGCTTGAGTTCTATTTTTTTGAAGCCTTTCAACTCCTTTACGGGCCGCGTTACCGAGCTGATGTTATCGCGGATATAGAGTTGAACCACTTCCGAGCCTTCCCGTTTTCCGGCGTTTTTGACTTCAACCAGCACGCGGGTGCTTTCATCAGGCTTGATTTCAGCTTTTTCCAGCCGGGGCGTGCCCAGCTCAAAACGGGTGTAGCTCAGGCCGAATCCGAAGGGGAATAAGGGCGAGGCATCATCAAATAAAAAGCCGCGCCGGTCGGAGGGCTTGTGATTGTAGTAGGCCGGAATGTGGCCGACCGAGCGGGGAATGGAAATGGGCAGCTTCCCTCCGGGATTGAATTTTCCGAATAGTACATCGGCCACGGCGGTGCCGCTTTCCTGTCCGGCATACCAGCATTCCAGCAGCGCCGGGACGCGTTCGGCCAGCTTGCCTACCGACAGGGGACGGCCGTTGAACAGCAGCGCGGCAATGGGCTTTCCTGTGCCGGCGATGGCTTCCACCAGCTCGTCCTGCTCGCCAAACATATCCAGGCTGGTGCGGTCGCCCATGTGGTTCAGCGCCCAGGATTCGCGCGCCGTCTGGGCATTGCCGCCCACGGCCAGAATTACAACATCCGCTTTCTCTGCCACCGCTTTAGCCTCGGCAATCCGCCGCCGATTTGCTTCCGGATCGGGGCGCACGACTTCATCCTCAAACCAGGAGCCGCCTTCGGTAATCCGGCAGCCTTCATGATAAACGACCTCCGCCGTGCCCTCAAGCGCCGTTTTGATGCCTTCCAATATCGTTACTTCGTGGCCTTTAACCGGAGTGCCGCTGTAGCCGCCAAGCAGGCCGCAGTTGGCGTTCGGGCCAATCACTGCCACGGTTTTACCGCTCAGCTTTTCCGGCTCCAGCGGAAGTAAATCGCCCTCATTTTTGAGCAGGGTGATGGTCTCGCGTCCGGCCTGAAGCGCCAGCGCTTTATGTTCGGCCGCGCCGGCAAGGGCTTCGGCTTCGTCGGGATCGCAGTAGGGCGCATCAAACAGGCCCATCTCAAATTTCCAGCGCAGCAGCGGTTCCACAAGCTCATCCAGGGTTTCTTCCTGTAGCTTTCCTTCGGCGACCAGCCCGGTGATATTTTTGTAGCAGTCCGGCTCGGGCAGCTCCACATTAACGCCCGCCCGAACGGCCAGCCGCGCGGCTTCTTTCTTGTCTTCAGCAATGAAATGTCCGTGCGTATCCGGCCGGTTGTTCATTTCCCAGATGGCATAATAATCGGAAACCACGAAGCCTCTGAAGCCCCATTCTTTACGCAAGATGTTCCTGAGCAGCCACACGCTGGCATGCGAAGGTACGCCGTCAATTTCGTTATATGATGCCATCACGCTGATGGCACCGGCTTCGTGAATAGCCGCTTTGAAGGGATACAGGAAGGTTTCGCGGAGCACGCGTTCGGAGACGTTTACCGGGGCGCAGTTCATGCCGGATTCCGGCTGCCCGTGGGCGGCAAAATGTTTGAGCGTGGCCATCACGCGCAGGCGGTCTTTTTGGGTGAAATCACGCTGGCCCTGAAAACCTTTTACGGCGGCGATGCCCATGCGACTCACCAAGTATGGATCTTCGCCAAAGGTTTCCTCCACCCGGCCCCAGCGCGGATCGCGGGCCACGTCCACCACCGGCGTCAGCGCCTGATGCGCCCCGCGGCTGCGGGCTTCGGCGGCCGTCATTTCATAGAGCTTTTCGACGAGTTCGGGATTAAACGTCCCGGCCAGGCCGATGGGCTGGGAAAAGCTGGTGGATTCAGCCGCCATGAGCCCGTGCAGGCATTCTTCGTGGAAAACCACAGGAATGCCGAGGCGGGTATTTTCGACAAAAAAGCGCTGGATAGCGTTGGTCAGCTCCGCGAGTTCCCGGGCGGAAAGGCCGCCGCCCGCATCGTTTGGCCGCCCGACCTGGCCCAGGCCGTTTCCATCTTTATAGGCTTTTTTTGCTTTTTCGGCATCAAAATGGCCTTTTTCGTCGACCAGCGTGTCGGCTTTTTCATTCCACACGCCCATCATCTGGGCCGCTTTTTCTTCGAGCGTCATGCGGGAAAGCAGGTCGCGGGTGCGTTCGGCAGCATCCAGGGCAGCATTTTGATAGGGGTGTGTTTCAGACGTTGAACTCATCGTAAATCGGTAATGGTTTAGTGTACATAAAAGTGAGGGCAGGGTGATGGCATCCGGCCCGGAAACAGCGCCTGAAGCCGGGAAGTCATCACCAAAAATATACTTAGTTGTACCAGGGATCGGGGATGTAGCGGGCGTTTTGCGCATCGATATAATGCTGCAGCTCGTGGGCGGGCGGCTCGTATCCGGCGGGGAATTCCAGTTCGGTGTACTGCCCGAAGTAGCTGAGGCAGGCATCGCGCCAGAATTGGGCATCGGCCAGCTGAATTTCCAGCAGCGCGGCCACTTCGGCAAACTGATGTGCGTTTATTCGGCCTTCCAGCCGCTGCCAGCCGGCCCGCATCTGCCGCACCTGTTCCACGCCTTCCGTGTATTGATGCACCAGCTCGTGCCAGAGCGTGCGCCCGGAGCGCAGCTCATAGTCCCAGGCCAGGTGATGAAACCAGAGCAGATAATCTTCGTCGATCTCGCTGAGGTCGGCGAAGCGCTCCCGGACCGGCTCATGATACTGCTCCAGCGCGTTGGAGCCGCTTTCGGTGCGGTCGAAGCCAATGCCGTCTTCGCTGGCGTTGTGATAATACTGAGACGACCAGTCGGGCCGGGAAACATCATCCATGCTGATCCACGGGGCCGGGCCGTAATGATGCCCCTGATCGTAGAGATGGGTCAGGCCCAGCGGCGTGCGATAGTTCTCGCCCGCTTCCCGCGAAATCATCATAATATCGCGGATTTCGTCGATCACACTTGCATCATTTGAAAAGCTCATGCTGATCCATTCTTCGGCCAGCGCGGCGGCCTCCCGCTCATAATTCCAGGCCAGCCGGCCGTAGGCGTACCAGCTCGATTGCACAAAAGGGTGGCCCGTCCAGTTGCGGTCGGTTCCGGTGTTGAGCACGCCGGCCATTCCGGTGAGCTCATACTCAAAGATCTCGCCTTCCAGAATGCGGCCGACCGTGGAGCCTTCGCCCCTGGCGTGGGTGTCGGCCCGCAGCACTTCGGTGTACATCGGGCCCTTGTAGGTAAGGTGATTGGCGAACCCGAAATATTCCTGGGTAATTTGCAGCTCCAGCATGGCCGGCGTTTCCTCAAGTCCGCCAAACAGCGGGGAAAACGGCTCTCTCGGCTGGAAATCAATCGGGCCGTTTTTGATTTGCAGCATCACGTTATCGGCAAATAATCCGTCGAGCGGCATGAATTCGTCGTAGGCTTCGCGGAAGCGGTCGCCTTGTTCGGGATTATACACAAAGGCCCGCCAGATCACGATGCCGCCGTGCGGCGCCAGGGCGTTGGCCAGCACGTTGGCGCCTTCGGCATGATTCCGCCCGTAGCCGTGCGGGCCGGGCTGCCCTTCGGAATCGGCCTTCACCAGAAACCCGCCGAAATCGGGGATGTGCTCATAGATGCGGTCGGCCGTTTCCCGCCACCAGCGCTGCACGTCGGGATCGAGCGGATCAGAGGTTTCGAGGCCGCCCACCCGCTGCGGGGCGTGGTAGTTAATGGAAAGATAGACAGCTATGCCGTATTTCCGGAAAATATCGGCCAGTACGGCCACGCGTTCTAAAAAAGGCTCGGTCAGGATGTCAGGATCGGCATTCACGTTGTTGATGGCCGTGCCGTTTATTCCAATAGAGGCGTTCAGGCGGGCATAATCGTGGTAGCGCGGATCTTCATATTCGGGCAGCCGGCCCCAGTCCCAGAGCGACAAGCCGGCGTAGCCCCGCTCCACCAGCCGGTCCAGATTGTCCCAATGATTCACGGTGCGGTGCTGCACGCGCGGCGCACTGATTTCTTCATATTCGGTGATGTCTTTGCCGGTCCGAAGCGCCCGCAGCAGCGCAAAGCTTCCGTAGAGCACGCCGACATCCTCGTTTGCGGCAATGATCAGCACGCGGGTCTGGCCCAGATTCACGTTTCGGATGAGGTAGCCTTCCGGGCCGAGGGCGGCCAGCTCATCGTCCAGATTCAGGCGTGAAATGGCCGCCGAGCTTTCCGGCGTACCGGCCACAATAGTTCCCCGCAGCGGACTCCGGCTCATGCGCAGCGGCCGGGCCAGCAGGCCGCTCAGGCCCAACCGCAGCTCCCGGGCCGCCGAGTTCAGCAGATCCGAGTGCCCGGCGTCGATATGCAGTCCTGTAATATGGCCGCGATAGGCCTGAAGCAAGGCTTCGTCTTCGATGGCATCATACTTAAGCCACGCGCGGTAGCCATCGTCGGCCGCGGCGAGCCGGGGGAGCGCCATAAGCACGAACATCATCATAAACAAAACCAGGGCGGCTTTGTCGTAAAAGATGCGTGAGAAAGGAAATGCAGACATCATATAACTAAAAAAAGAGGTCAAAAAGGAAACGGTGAGGCGGGATGAAAGCGACATTAAAACCCGATGGAATTTCCGCCGTCCACCGGCATATTGATTCCGGTGATGAAGCGGGCGGCATCGGAGGCCAGAAAAAGCGCGGCGGCCGCGATGTCTTCGGGCCGGCCGAGGGTGTTGGCGGGCGTGCGTTCCAGCACCCGGCGTTTGCGCCCGGGATTGGAGTCGAACGCTTTACGCAGCATGGGCGAGTCGATAAAGCCGGGCGCGATGGCGTTTACGCGGATGCCGTGCGGCGTAAAATCCACGGCCATAGAGCGCGTGAGGCCCAGTACGGCCGCTTTGGACGCGGTGTACGCGCTTACGTTGGGAATGCCGTAGAGCGCCGCCATGGACGTAATGTTAATGATGACGCCGGTCCCGCGCGGCTTCATGCGGCGGAACACTTCCCGCGAAAGCGCAAAAAGCCCGTTCAGGTTGGTTTGTATGATGGCATCAAAATCGGCATCGGACACCTCCAGCGGATCCACCTTCATATTGATGCCGGCGTTGTTTACCAGCACCTGAATCGGGCCAAATTCCGCCTCAATCTGCTCTACCAGCGCGGGCGTGGTCCGGGGCCGGGCGACATCATGAATAAAAAAAGACGCTGCGTTTCCGATTTCGCCCACCGCGCGTTTCAATTTATCACCATTCCGACCCGTGATGATGACCTGCGCGCCGCTTTGTGCGAACGCTTTTGCCGTGGCCAGACCAAGGCCGCTGCCGCCGCCGGTAACCAGAATTACCTGATGCTCAAAGGTAAATTGTGCTTGCGCAACGCCGGGGGTGGAAACCATTCAGAAAGGGGATTTATAGGTTTGAGATAGGGATTAAAAATATGCACGTGCCATTTCAGAGGCACGTGCAAGGCTACTTGGTAAGCCTGAGCTACACAGGCTTTTTTTAGGGAATGAAGGGGTTTTAAAATCAGCTTCAGATGTAGCGGTTAATAAGGTTCTCGTACATTTCCTGCTTGCCGCTTTTCGGGCTGATGCTGCCGTTCGAGGCGGCAAGGTCGCGCAAATCCTGAAGACTCAGCTCCCCTTTTTCAAACGCTTTGCCTTTTCCGCTGTCGAAAGAAGCGTAGCGCTGTTCCCGCAGCGTTTTATAATCGGAGTTTTGCAGCAGGTCTTCGGTAATCAGCAGGGCCCGGGCAAAGGTATCCATACCGCCAATATGGGCGTGGAAAAGGTCTTCGAGATCAGTAGAATTGCGGCGGAGCTTGGCATCGAAGTTAATGCCGCCGTGCCTGAATCCGCCGTCTTCCTGAATCACAAGAAGCGCCTCCACGATTTCATATACATTGATGGGAAACTGATCGGTATCCCAGCCGTTCTGATAGTCGCCGCGGTTGGCATCTATGCTTCCAAGCAGGCCGGCATCGGCGGCAACCTGTAGCTCATGCTGAAAGGTGTGCTGTGCCAGGGTGGCATGATTGACCTCAATATTGAG
This sequence comes from Cyclonatronaceae bacterium, assembly GCA_048626035.1. Taxonomy (GTDB): domain Bacteria; phylum Bacteroidota; class Rhodothermia; order Balneolales; family Cyclonatronaceae; genus Cyclonatronum. Next base: position 7,119 of record JBMCPG010000005.1, on the reverse strand, counting down.
GCGAAAATCTTTGTCCAGTCCGAATTCCCGCAGAAAACCCACGACGGTAGCCGCATCATAATCATACTGATGCTTGGTGGGTTCGGCCGGTTTGGGCTCAATAAAGAAGGTCCCCTTGAAACCTTGGGCACGGGCATACTCTTTGGCCATGTGCAGAAAGCGGGCCAGATGCTCTACTTCCCGCTTCATATTGGTGTTCAGCAGCGACATATAGCCTTCGCGCCCGCCCCAGAACGTATAGTTTTCCCCGCCGAGGGCGATGGTAGCATCCAGGGCATTTTTGACCTGCGCGCCGGCAAAGCTGAGCACATCAAATTCCGGACTGGTAGCCGCGCCATTCATGTAGCGCGGATGCGTGAACAAGTTGGCCGTGCCCCAGAGCAGCTTCATGCCGGAGGCTTTTTGCTTTTCGGCGGCATACTCGGTGAGGGCCTGAAGCCGCTGTTCATTCTCGGCCACCGAATCGGTGTGCTCGACCACGTCCACATCATGAAAACAATAATAAGGCACGCCCAGCTTGGTCATGAACTCAAAGGCGGCATCCATTTTATCTTTTGCTGCGGCTATGGCATCTGCTTGATGGCCCCATGGAAACGTGCGGGTTCCGGCACCAAAAGGATCATTACCGGCATCGTTAAACGAATGCCAGTAGGCCACAGCAAAGCGCAGATGCTGCTCCATGGTTTTATCTCCGACCTTGCGCCCGGCATCGTAATAGCGAAAGGCCAGGGGATTATCGGATTCCGGGCCCTCGTAAGAAATCCGGTCAATGCCCTTGAAAAATTCAGTATCGCCGGTAATGACGCCCGGTCGTTGCGTTACGTCTAAGCTCATATCAGGTATATTCGTTGTGTGAGGGTGAAGAAGTAGATCGTCATGAAAATTCCGGCAGCTTATACATCTGTCGGCTGTTTTTCGGTGATGATGCTGCGGTTTAGTTCGGCCTTCCAGGCCTGGTAAAGTTCTTGATATCGCGCGGCTTTTGCGGTTTCCGGCTGCTGCTCCCCGATGGTGCGCAGCCCGTTGAAGGCTTCTTCGAAATCGGCATAATGGCCGCTGCCAACGAGGGCAGCGCGGGCCGCCCCGGCCGCGCCGTCGGTATCATACAGCTGAAGCCGGGCCCCGGTGGTGTTTACAAAAATGTCGCGGAAAAGCGGGCTCAGAAACATGTTTGCCCGGCCGGCCCGGATGGTATCCAGCTTCAGGCCCATCTGCGTCATGATTTCCATGCCGTACATCAGGGCAAACACAATCCCTTCCTGACTCGCCCGGAGCAGGTGCGCCAGCCCGTGGCGATTAAATGAAATACCGCGGAAAACTGCGCCGGGATTTTGGTTGGCCAGAATACGTTCGGCTCCGTTTCCAAATGGAAAAATCTGAAGGCCTTCGGCGCCGGCCGGTATTTCGGCCGCACGGAGGTTCATCGTTTCGTAGTCGAGTCCGCCTCCTACCTGCTGTTTCAGCCAGCGGTTCAGAATCCCCGTTCCGTTCAGACACATCAAAACGCCCAGGCGGGGTGCGCTTTTGCTATGGTTCGGGTGTAAAAAAGTGTTGACGCGCGATTTATGATCGTAGGCCGGCGTATCCATAAGGCCATAGACCACACCGCTGGTGCCGGCCGTGGTGGCGACTTCGCCGGGATGCAGCACGTTCAGGGAAAACGCATTATTTGGCTGATCGCCCGCGCGATACGTAATCGGCGTTCCCGGTTTAATGCTCAGTTTTTCGGCTACCTCGGCCTTCACCCGGCACTGTACGGCAAAGGCCGGGGCAATTTCAGGAAGCAGCGCCGGATCAATATCCCAGTGCTCAAGTAATTTGGTGGCTGGCGCATTTTCCCGATAATCCCACATGATGCCTTCCGAAAGCCCGGTTTCGGTGGTCGTAATCCGGCCGGAAAGTTTCATGGCGATATAGTCGCCGGGCAGCATCACTTTATGAATGCGGGCATAGACTTCAGGCTCATGCTGCTGCACCCAGCGAAGTTTGGCAGCGGTAAAATTGCCGGGCGAATTCAGGTAATGATGCATGCAGTAGGGACGGCCTAAATCGCGGAAGGCCTGTTCTCCGGTGCCGGTAGCGCGGCTGTCGCACCAGATAATAGAAGGCCGCACGGGCACATGCCGGGCATCTACAGCCACAAGTCCGTGCATCTGATAGGTGATACCAATGGCTTCAACTTGCTTCAGCTCGCCGGAGAAGCGCTTCCCTATTTCGCCAATGCCGGCTGCGATATGCTCCCACCACGCGTCGGGCGCTTGCTCGGCCCGGTCGGGCTGCGGGGCGTCGATCTCCATCTCGGAATCAGGCTTGCTGGCACTGGCTTTTACGCGGCCGCTGCGCTGTTCGAGCAGGGAAACTTTAACCGATGAACTGCCGATATCGAGTCCTAAGGCGTACATAAGGTAAAAATGGAGTTCGTGAAGGAATAATGATTTCAGGATAATAAGAATTTGTAAGCAACATTCCACATAAATAATGAAATTTTGCTCAATAATAAAAATTTATTTGTTCATTAATTGGCACTTTATTTGTTCATTAAACGAGCCACTTTTTATGCCCAAAAATGCAATATGAGGCCTAAAGATACACAATATATACAATAAACCTATATTAAACAGTATTTTAATTAAAGTAATATTTTCCTCTTCGATTCGAAAAATTATTATTGTACTGTAAAAATATATTTATTAGATTAGGAAAAGCGCTACCACACAGGCGCAAAAATTGATTAAAAGACCTGATCGCAACGTTATTTATGTGAAACTAATGCTTTTGTTGAATTATATATGATGAGTATTTGCGCATTTTGCGCATATAATTTGCCCACTCACTTGCTAATTTCACATGCTAACATTGCTTTCAGGTTTTTTTTCGATTTTATCTCTCACCTAATGCAAAAGTTTATTATGAAACCACTTGATACCCGACCCTACAGCACCTTTTTGTTATTAAGCATGCTCGTTTTTTTAGGATTTTCACAATCCGTAGCCCAGGCCCCTGTCGGCGAGCCCGTGAACGCCAACAGCGATTTCAGTGACGCAGAAGTCGGGCAATCGGCCGATATTTTAGGCTGGCTGACCGAGGCCGGGGGGGAAACGGCAGCTATTTTTGAGATCGCCGAAGACCCTGAAGAAGCCGGGAATAACGTCATGAGTATTGAGGTTACCGATTTCCCCAGCGGCTCCAATTCGTACGATATCCAGATTATAGGCGTCACCGAAGATGGAAGCCCGTTTGTAATGGTACCCGGCGATGAATACGAGGTATCGCTGCGCGTGCGCACGGGCGGTGGCGAGGCCCTGGCAAATGTTACCGTCGGAAACCCTGATTTTGGCGAATATTGGAGAACCAGCTCCAGCGTAGCCATTACGGATGAATGGCAGGAATTTACCTATACATTTACCAATGAAGGCTATGCCGAGGACTTTAACGATACCGAAGGCCGTATGCCGCTTCATTTTGGCTTCGAGGAAAACATCGAAGAAGTTATCTATGTGGATGACGTGCAGCTCGTGCGCCTTGCCCCTACTTCTACAGAGCCGCAGGATACGCCGGCAAATTTCTCTCTGGAACAGAACTATCCCAATCCATTCAACCCCACTACAAGTATCAGCTATGAAATCGGCCAGAGCGGCCCGGTTACCCTGGAAGTCTTTAACGTGCTTGGCAAGCGGGTGGCTACGCTGGTAAATGCGCAGGCCCAGCCCGCTGGTAGCTACACGGTTAGTTTTGATGCCGCTAATCTTTCTTCAGGGGTGTATATGTATCGCCTCTCGACAGAAGCGCAGTCAATAACCCGAACTATGACGCTGACTAAATGATGGCTGCGAGGCTTTTCGGCTCTATTAATAAAAGAAGAGCATACGCCTGATTCAACAGCCTAAAGAAACGCCTCAGCAACAAAAGCGGCCCGTCGCTTCATCTCAGGATGAAGGGCGGGCCGTTTTTTTGATATGTTCACAGGCATTTGGGCTTAAAATCAGCGTGCTGAAAGCTGCTGGTTCAGATGATCTTCATGAACGCTTACCGGGTATTTTTCCCACAGCTCATTTCGCAGGCGGCGGGCAAGCCGGCGTTCATGATAGGTCTGAAACAAGCGCTCGAGACGACTGTCTGAAAGCTCGGAAAAAGCAGGCGTGTAAGCATCCTCCCGGCGGTCGCTTTTAACGATGACGTGCTGCCGCCCGTTTTCGGCATGTTCATATTCTACCGGCCCGCGCACCTCTCCTTCTTCCATATTGAACGCTATTTCCCCCAAATACGGAGTTTCCCGGCTCATAAACGAGGTAATATTTCCGTTGCTATCTGCAACAAAACTGCGCACAGCATAGCCGGAAGCCAAGTCTTCAAAGGCGGTGCCGGCTTCAAAACGCTCCCATGCGCGCCGGGCGTCATCAGCCGTATCGTATTGTTTTACCAAAATTCTGGCTTTGGCCGGGCGGGCAAAAATAGAATCTTTGTGCGCTTCATAGAAGCTGCGCAACCGGGCTGGCGTAGCTTCCGGGATGTTATCCCGTATCGCGGTTTGATCGTACAGCCGCAGGGCGCTGTCGAGGAGTTCGGTGCTGGCCTGATCCGGCTTCATAAGGTCTTGATCCAAGCCCATTTCCCGCGCTTTTCCGGTGATAAGATCGCGCTGCATGGCCTCCGTCAAAAACGCCTTATATTCTTCGGCGCTCAGACCGCGGGAAGTTTCGGGAATCAGCACTTCATCGAGCAGGCGGATATAATCGCTGTACGTAACCCGTGCCCGGCCGTTTTCCCCGGCGGCTCCGTAGCTCAAAACCACGCGGTTTTCATCCCGTCTGATCTCATCCTCCACAATCTGGCGATAGGTGTTCTCCTCAAAAAATGACGGGCTGTTCTCCTGGGTGAGCGCCGATAAGCGGGCCAAAGCGGCCTCATTCCAGTCTATTTCATCATCGTTTATGAGCTGCTGCTTCTCCTCCTCAAACGCCTCCAGCGCCCGGGGCAGGTGTATTTCCCGCAGCGCTTCCACGATTTCGCTGCGTACCTGCTCCGGGGCAGGTGCCTCAACCGGCTCTACGCGGTCGATTTTCACGATGAGAAAAGCTGTGGCAGTTTCAACCACCTTGATATCGTCTTCCCCGAGGCTATAGAGCTGCTTGAAAAGCGGGCTGCTGCGGTCTTCATCGCCGCGCAGCGTTTGCGTAACCACAGACGAGGCCGCATCATATTCCAATATAAGCCGGCGGAAGGATTCGCCCTCTTCATAGGCCCGCAGGATTTCGGAAATGGTTTGTTCTGCTTCCCCGCGGGCATCGGCCGAACGCGAGGATTTTGGAAGCTCAATCTGACGAAAAAAGAACTCTTTCTGCATGCCCTGATAGTACTCTGAAATGGCCTCGTCGTTTATATAATCAGAGAGATGCTTTTCTCTGAAATAGGCCTGCTCCAGCTCTTCGCTCACAAGGCGGGCCACCTGCCGCTGCAGGCCGGGATTTTGGTACATGCCAGACTCAAAAAAATCAATCTGCTTGAGCCGCCGGGTGATGAGATACTCCATGGCTTCTTCGTATCCACGATACTCGCTATCGGGATAGCGGGCGCCAAACTCATGATCCTGATGGAACTGCCGGAGCCTCGAAAAAGGCAGCGTGTAATCGTCTCCGATCGTAGCTATAACCTGCTCAGACACGCCGTCGGCGGCGGGTTCCGGCGTGTTTGTGCAGGAAAGGAGCAGAAGCAGGGGGGCTGTCATCATAAAATAAAAAGCAGCCCTGGCCGATAATTTTTGCATAAATAGTGAGATATAAAAGTTGAAATAAGCGCGGAGAAATTCGTGAATGGCGTGCCTGCAGGCTGGCGGAACAAGCCTCAGACGTGCCGGGTGAAACCTGCTTTGTTAAAAGATAAAAGCCCCGACTATAAAAATATAGCCGGGGCAATTATTTCGATGCGAATTTTAGCAGCTTAAAATAAGAAACTGAACAAAATCATGTATTATTTGATCAGCGTCATTTTGCCCGTAAGCTGCTGGCTGCCGGCCGAGAGGCGGTAAAAGTAAACGCCGCTGCTCAGGCTGCTTGCATCAAAGCGGACGTTATGCGTGCCAGACTGCTGGAACGAGTCGTTAACAAGCGTGGCCACCCGCTGTCCGGCCGTATCATACACCTCAATGGTGATGTTAGCCGGTTCGGCCAGGGTATATTCGATCTGCGTAGAGGGGTTGAACGGGTTGGGATAGTTCTGCTTCAGCTCGATAGTAGTCGGGACGTTAGCCGACGGGGTATCGAAAGAAGTCGGGAATTCGCCGCTGTTGAGGGCTTCGCCCAGAAGAGCATACTCTTCTTCGCGCTGCGCTTCCCAGTCGGCTTTTTGGTCAGGAAACCAGTTCAGGTCGCCGATAGCAAAGCCGCCGAGGCCGTCGGTATTCAGGAACTCGGAATTGGAGTAGGACAAGTCGGCGGCAACGGGCCAGTCGAAGTTCAGGAAGTTTTCAACCTCGCCGGTTACGGCTTCGTTGCCTGGTGTTCTCCATTTGCCCATGAGCTGGTCGTTTCCGGGACCGGCAGCATCAATGCCCCATTGAACGACTTCATCTACGGCATCGGTCATAAGACCACCATGATCGGTAAACTGCGGATCGCCGCCCATCACCCAGTTGCCTTCATTGAGGAAAGGATAGCGGCTGTTGTCATCAAACATCTCCTGCGTGCGGCTGTTCATGGTAATCATCTGGCTTACCCACTCTCCGCCTTCCTGACAGTCTGAGGGGCCTTCGGTGTCGGGGCAGGGCACGTTTTCAGAGCGAAGCGTTTCGACGATGTTGTCGAGGCGGTCATCCCAGTACACGCCGTTGTAAGCTACCAGCACCTTACGCTCGTCGTCGGCAATTTCGCTGCCGTCGGGCAGGTGATTCAGGTTCACAATGCCGTGCGGCAGATAATCCTGATCGGTTTCGGCATAATCCAAACCGGGGAAATAAGCCTGCACATTGCTGTTTACAATCAAGTTATGGGTGATGGTCATGTTAGACTCATATCCAAAGCTGGTAAACAGCTGTCCGGCCGCGTTCACAAAGGTATTTCGGTTGATTAAGACAGAATCGGCGGGGTGATTCCTGAATTTGTACATCATACCGGCAGCCTGCAC
>JBMCPG010000004.1:0-14777 GCA_048626035.1 Cyclonatronaceae bacterium | reverse complement strand
CCGCGTTAATCGGCGAAATCCGCGTTCCGGGCTAAAAATCTTCCTGTGGCATCCCGATGAGGTTGACTTCCGGATGTAGCCGGATGCCGTATTTTCCGTGCACATCGTCGCGGATGCGCCGGGCGAAGGCCAGAATGTCGGCTCCGCTGGCCCCGCCGTAGTTCACCAGTACCAGCGCCTGTTTGGGCCAGCAGCCCACCGCGCCTTCCCGATACCCTTTCCAGCCTGCCTGATCAATCAGCCAGCCGGCCGGTATTTTGATGTCGTCCGTTCCAACGGCATAGTGCGGAATGGCTTCGGCAGGGCGGTTGATTCGCTCGCACAAAGACTCAAACGCGGCCCTGGAAATCACCGGATTTTTGAAAAAGCTGCCGGCGTTGCCATAGGTGTGCCAGTCCGGCAATTTGCTCCGGCGGATGGCTATCACCGCGTCAGAAACCTGCTGTATCGTTGGCTCGTGAATCCCGTTTTCGCTCAAATGATCGGTGAGCGCGCCATAACGTAAATTCGGCTCTGGCCGCCGCGACAGCTTCAGCGTGATGCTGTAAATCAGATACTTTCCCCGCTGCGTGGTCTTGAATACGCTGCTGCGATAGCCGAACGCACACTCCGCATGGCTAAAAGTGATGAGCCGTCCGCTGCTGCGTTCCAGGGCTTCCAGCTCGACAAACGCATCGGTCAGCTCTGTGCCGTACGCGCCGATATTCTGCATGGGCGCGGCCCCGCACAGGCCGGGAATCAGCGATAAATTTTCGATGCCGCCCAGATTTTCGGCCAGCGTGAATTTTACTAAATCATGCCATACCACCCCCGCACCGGCGTTCACCCAGGCAAAGGCATCATCCTGCTCCACAATCGAAATGCCCGGCACGGCCATTTTGAGCACCGGCCCGGCCGGCGGGGCCGTAAACAGCAGATTGCTGCCGCCGCCCAGCACCAGCGCGTTTCCCGTTTGGGCCGCTTCATGGGCTAAAAACTGCCGGTAGTCCTCAACAGAGCTGATTTCAAATAAAAACGGCGCGGCCGCCCGAACGCCAAAGGTGTTCAGGCGGCTGATATCCGCGGGCTGCGCGTGTTTCAATGCAGTGTTTGTTAGGGTGATGGCATCCGGGCCGGAAATACCTCAGGCGTCGGCCGAATACTCCGGCAGCACTTCCAGAAAGCGCGCCGATGTTTTGATGCCTTTATGAAAATCTTCCAGACTGAAGTGCTCGTTGGGCGAGTGGATAGCGTCGGTATTCAGGCCAAAGCCCATGAGAATGGTGTTCACGCCCAGCACTTTTTCAAAGTCTGCGACAATGGGAATGGAGCCGCCTTCGCGGGCAAACAGCGGCTGCTTGCCATACACATCGCCATAGGCCTGACCAGCGGCTTTGAGGCCGTAAAAGTCCAGCGGGGTCATGGCCGGGTGTCCGCCGTGATGCGGGGTGATCTTCACCTTGACGCCTTCCGGCGCGATGGCCTGCACGTGCCGGGTGAATTTCCTGGCAATATCATCGGGATGCTGATTGGGCACCAGCCGCATGCTTATTTTGGCCCCGGCTTTGGCCGGAAGCACCGTTTTGGCTCCCTCGCCCTGATAGCCGCCCCACATGCCGTTCATGTCCAGGGTGGGCCGGGCCGATTTACGCTCTAAGGTCGAGTAGCCCGCCTCGCCGGTGACGGCCTCAATGCCGATAGATTTTTTCCAGCCTTCTTCATCAAACGGAAGTTTGGCGTAGGTTTCGCGCTCCGCCGGGCTGAGATCAATCACATCATCATAAAAGCCGGGGATCAGGATTTTGCCGTCTTCATCCTGAAGCTGACTCACAATCTTGCAAAGGGCGTTCAGCGGATTGGTGATGGCACCGCCATACACACCGGAATGCAGATCGCGATCGGGGCCGAACACCTCCATTTCCATGTAGGCCAGCCCGCGCAGCCCGTAGGTGATGGAGGGCGTATTTTTTGCAAACATGGCCGTGTCGGATACCAGCACCATATCGCAGCTCAGCTCTTCTTTATGCTCTTTTAAAAACGGCACCAGATTCGGCGAGCCGATTTCCTCTTCACCTTCCAGAATAATTTTGACATTTACCGGCAGCGTTTCGCCGGATTGCAGCCAGGCTTCGAGCGCCTTCACGTGGATGTAGGCCTGCCCTTTATCATCGCTGGCGCCGCGCGCATATACTTTTCCGTCTTTCTCTACCGGCTCGAAAGCGGGGGAGGTCCACAGCTCCAGCGGCTCGGGCGGCTGCACGTCGTAATGGCCGTAAATCAGCACGGTGGGCTTATCTTCGCCGGCGGCCAGATGCTTGCCCATCACCACGGGATTGCCGGGCGTATCGACCAGGCGAACTTCCTGCAAGCCGGCGGTTTTGAGCTTCTCGGCCAGAAACTTGGCCGCATGGGTGATGCTGCCCTTTTGGCTGCTGTCAGTGCTCACGCTGGGAATGCGCAGCAGCTCAAACAGCTCTTCTTTAAAGCGCTGCCCGTGCGCATCAATAAAGTCGGAAACGGCAGCATTTGGAGTGGATATAGCCATAAAAATAATAATGTTAAAGTTGCGGAAAACAGAAATGCATTTAAGTAATCGTATTTTGAATAGTCCAAAATAAGGGAATTAAGCAAACAAAAAAGGCTTTAAAAACCGCCGGCTGGAGAAAAGAGGGGGTAATTCCCACATCATAGCGCGTTGCGCCATGCTGTTGATGTTGCTTCTTTGGAGCAATGGTGGCGCGAGGCCGTCTCCGGCTCCCCATCTCCCCGCTTCCCCCTTTCTCCATCTCCCCATTTCCCCATTTCCCCATTTCTCCTTTTCTCCCCTTCTCTCTTTCTCCTGCATCACGGAAAGATGCCCATCTTCTCATAAAGCATGCCTACTTTACGAATGGCGCTGATAAACGCTGCCGTGCGCAGATCAATCCCAAACTCTTTGCGTATTTCATTAATCTGGTTATAAGCGGTAATCATGGTGTCTTCGAGGCCGGAATCTACCAGGTCGCGCTCGCTCGCGCCGTGGGAAAGCAGGCTGATTTCAGCATCCGAAAGCTTGCGGCCGGTCATTCCCTGCATGGCATCAAGCATGCGGCGGGCAGCGTCTTCCTCAAAACGGCGGTCCATCCGTCCGAAACGCACGTGCGAGAGGTTTTTAAGCCACTCAAAATAGGAGACCGTTACCCCACCGGCATTCAGATAATTATCCGGAATAATAAGAGCATTCCGATCCTTAATGATGTCGTGCGCCTCCTGCGTAGTGGGGCCGTTGGCGGCTTCGGCAATAATTTTAGCCTTAATCCGCAAGGCGTTTTCTTTTGTGATTTGCGCCTCCAGAGCGGCCGGAACCAGGATGTCGCACTCCATTTCCAGCATGCTTTTGGTGTCTTTTACCAATATGGCATCTGGAAACGTGGTGATGGTTCCGTGCTCGTTGCGGTGTTTAAGCAAGGCCTCCACGTCGATGCCCTCAGGATGATGCAAAGAACCATCGTATTCGATAATGCCTATAATTTTTGCATCGGCTTCCATGAGGTATTTGGCCGTATGATAACCCACATTTCCGAAGCCTTGCACGACCACCGTTTTTCCCGCCAGGCCGGGCTCCAGCCCCAGCTCTTTCATGTCTTCGGCATTGCGGCAAGCCTCGCGGATTCCAAAATAGACGCCCCGGCCGGTAGCTTCGGTGCGCCCGCGTATACCGCCCATGCCTATGGGTTTGCCGGTTACACAGCCTTCGGCATTGAGCGAAGGATTAACCGCCTTGAACGTATCCATAATCCAGGTCATTTCCTGCTCGCCGGTACCGTAATCCGGGGCGGGAACATCCACTTCCGGGCCGATAAAATTTTTGCTTACCAGCTCAAAGGTGTAGCGCCGGGTGATGCGCTCCAGCTCACTTTGCGTGTAGTTGCCGCGATTAATCCGGATGCCGCCTTTTGCCCCGCCAAAGGGCACATCCACCACCGCACATTTGTAGGTCATCAGGGCGGCAAGGGCCTTCACTTCATCTTCGTTGACCATCATACTATAGCGAATGCCGCCCTTGGTGGGCATTTTATGATGGCTGTGCTCGGCCCGCCAGGCGTGAATGGTCTCCACGCTTCCATCATCCTTTTTTAAAGGAAAAGTGAAATGACAGACGGTATTACATTCTTTGATCTGGGAAAGCAGTCCCTTTTCGTAGGGCAAAAATTCGGCCGCCCGGTCAAAGTTGAGGTTTACCTGTTCAAAAAAGCGCGTTTGGCTCATATCATACTCCCCGTATTTAGTTCAGGTGGTTAGCGATGTCGAATCAGTTGGTTGTTTCAAATAAAAGAAGCAACAGATAGTGAGCCTGTTGCTTCGTTCAAGGTCTTTAAAAAAAGCTGCTATTGAAATATATTTTTAAGTTTTTTCCAGATGCCTTTTTGCTTGCCGGAGGCTTTTTTATTTCGGGCGGCGGCCTGTGAGTCGGCATCCGGGCCGGGCTCGGGAATACTGCTTTGCTGCACTTGTTTAATTTTTTCCTGCTGCTCCTGAAGATATTGTTTTTTGGGTGATGCCGGCGCTTTATCGGCCGGCTTGCTGCCGCTTTTGGCGGGCGATGACTTATCGGAGCGTAGGCCTCGGCGTGGCTTGGACTTTTTATCTTCTGTTTGCCCCGGTTTTTTATTTTTGGCGTTTGCTTGTGTCCGGCTGCGTTTTTTCCGGTTTTGCCTGGATTTTTGCGATTTTGGCTTGCTGCTTTCTCCGGAAGATTCCTCTTTTTTCTGGTCGGCAGGGCTGCTGCTGCCCTCCGTAGAAGGCTTTCGGCCTCCGGCTTTGCGGCGGCCGCGCGAACGGCGTTTAGGGGAAGAGCCGGCCGAAGTATCGGAAGTCTCGCCGGGGGCTGCTTTGGCTGATGCATCGCCGGCGGAGGAAGAAGCCTCAGGCTCCGCCGGTTCTTTTTTTGAGGTATTCCGGGAATCGTTGGGATCTCTTTTGTCGGAAGCTGCACTATTTTTGCTGCTTCCGCGTCCGGAGCGGTTTTTCCCGCCGGAGCGGCTGCCTCCTCCCGAAGAACTGCGCCCGCGCCCACGGCTGCTGCGGCTATCCCCGGAACCATCATCTTGCTCAATACCCTCAGGCAGGGGCATTTCTTTGATATCCAGATCGGCGCCGTCTAAGATTTGGCGCATGTCGGGCCAGTCTTTGCGGGAAACAAAGGTGATGGCATGGCCGGTCGATTCAGCCCGTGCAGTACGGCCGATGCGGTGGATGTAGTCGTCGGCATCGTTGGGCACATCATAATTGATAATATGAGAAATGTCATCTACATCGATGCCCCGCGCCATCACGTCAGTAGCCACAAGTACCTTAATTTTACGCGCGCGGAAGGCCTCCAGGGTGTGCTCGCGCTCTTTTTGAGTGCGGTCGCCGTGAATAGAATCTACCTCCACGCCTTTTTTCTGCAGCGAACGGCCAAGCGAGTCCACGCCGCGCTTGGTAGAGGCGAACACGATAGCAGAGTGCCATTTTTGCTCTTCGTACAATTGGAGCAAAAGCTGCTGCTTCTGCCGGTCGCCTACTTTATAATACACCTGCTCGATGCCTTTGGCCGGGGCAATCTGCCCGACTTTAATACGCTCAAAGCTGCCGTCGGTAAACTCTTTGGCAATCTTTTCGATGCGCGGGGTAACGGTAGCCGAAAACAGCAGCGTCTGGCGTTTTTTGGGAATGCGATTTATGATGCTGCGCACGTCCGGCAGAAACCCCATATCGAGCATGCGGTCGGCTTCGTCGAGCACCAGCACATCAATATTGCTGAAATCGTAGCTCGTAATTTTCATCTGATCGAGCATCCGGCCGGGCGTGGCCACAATTACGTTAACGCCGGCTTTCATCGCTTTTTCCTGCTGCGACCAGTCCGAGCCGCCATACACGCATACGCTGCTGATGCCCGTATGGTAGCCAAGGCTGAAAAATTGCTCATCGATTTGCTGGGCAAGTTCCCGGGTCGGGGCGAGCACCAGGGCTTGGATACCCTCTTTTTTGCTGGTAAACAGCTTGTGAAGAATAGGAATGACAAATGCGGCCGTTTTGCCGGAGCCGGTGTAGGAAGTGCCCAGAAGATTCTTGCCTTCGAGGGCGATTGGGATAGCTTTTTCCTGAATTTCTGTGGCGGAGTCGAATCCCATGTCGCCAATGCCGTTGAGCACCTCCTCGCACAGATTAAGTTCTTTAAATAACAAGTTTAATATAATTTATATGTTAGAATGCGCCGATGCACGTCTGTTTTTCATTATTATGCAAGCGTATCGATATATGTGAAGAAACGGCTCTGAATCGAATAAAAAACGCTTACAGCATCTATATATATGCTAATAGCGCCATTAATATAATAAGTTTGCATCTAATATGATAATACAATGCCGGAATGTTGCGCGGGCAGCCAGCTTTTCAGGGTTTTTTACGCCCCGGTTCTTCAGCAAGGGCTTCGGAGGGGCTCCCGGCGGCGGCAGGCCGGGAAAGAACTTGCCGGGTGTAGCGCTCTCCGTAAATGGAAATCATGATTTCTTCCCGGAACGTTTTGGCCAGGCGGAAGGCCTCGTCGCGCCCGTATTTGCGAACGCTCCATTGCCTGTTTTTAATTTTTCCCGGCGCCGGCGACCACGTAACCTGATAATATTCTGTAATTTCACCTTTGGCGTTGGTCTTGAACGTCTTGTTCACGCCTACCATACCGGTTTTGTTCCGCTTGTCGGTTGTTACCAATCTGCGTGAAGGCGTCGCGGCCGGGGTTTGCATGGTTTCCAGGGCCAGCGCATGGGCTTTTTTTGCACATTTCAGCGCGTGTTCACGCCCGTTGTATTTGCTGTCGGAGAACAGCTTGGAATATGATTTTCCGTTTTTTTTAATACGCACATACCAGCCGTGCGTGCCTTTGGCATCTATGCGGCTGATACCTTTTATGGAGGAGCGGGCGGGTTTTTGTTTCCCGGATTGTGCGGCAGGTTTGCAGGAAACGCCAGGGGCGGAAGGGCGGTTAGGGTCTTTCATAGGTGCATCTTGAATCTTGTAATATAGAGGGGATAGAGTAAATGTACAGGAGTTGGGCAGCTCTGAGAGCCGACGAAAAACGCTGGTAAACAAACAGAATTGCTGTTGAATACAGCAATTCTGTTTGTTTTTAGCAGTGCCCGTGTAAACCGCGCAGCCGTTCTAATTTAATGCTGTTTAAGGGTATATGATCTCTTATATTTCGCCATATTGTTTTATTTTTTCTATAGCAACTTCCCCTTCTAATATTGTTCTGTGATACTGCACAGACGGCATCAATTCCTCACCTTTTTACTTTATATACTTCTATTATGATTCTATCAGAGTACCCTTTTTGCGGATTCAGCCTTGTACTTGCCAGTCTTTTGATGATGATGGCCTGCGCAGGAAACGACCAGACGGGCGGGGAAAACGGCGATACGCCGCCCGATACAGCCCCGGAGCTGCAGACCTTGTCGAAAGGCAGCATGTCTGACCTCAACCGTGAAGGCGGCGAAGTTGTTATCCGCAGTGAGGCTGAATTTGAAGAGTTCTGGAACCGCCTCAGCGGTGAGCTTGTTGGCAGCGATGGCACAGTGCCGGATGTGGATTTCGACACCTTTATAGTAGTAGGCGTATTTATGGGCGAACAGCCCAGCTCAGGCTACGATATCAGCATAGAGCGGGTAGAGCAGCCGGGCGAGGGCGAGCCGCTGCAGCTTGAAGTGCGCGAAACCGAGCCCGGCCCCGAATGTATGAATATGACGGTCATCACCCATCCCTATCATATCATAAAGCTTAATAAAACCGATGCCGAGCTGCAGTTTAACTACGAAACCGAGGTAAACGAGTGTAGCTGAGCGGCTGCACTTTTGCCCCGCATAGCTGAAAATACCGGCTTGCAGAGGGGCTGAGCTGCTCTAATTCGCATTTATAAATTCTATTATTATGCATATATTTATATATTAAGCATTCCAAAACAATGAGCCTATACGCCGGAACCCTGCGCCGGCTACTTTTTGCAGCTTTTTGTTTACACTAAATCACAGAATACGTTTATATGCAACTCTTATCTCAGGGTGCTCAATACACCATTTCAGCACTTATAGCGCTGGCGCGGGAGCCTATGGGAAAGGCCGTCTCGGCCGGAGATCTGGCCCGCCCGCTTAACTGCCCGGCGGCTTATTTATCTCAAACGCTTGCCCGCCTGGTTCCTCATAAAATTATTGATACCCGCCGCGGGCTCAACGGTGGCGTTTATTTGCTCAAAGACCCCAAAGATATACGGCTTATCGATATCGTGAATGCCATCGACGGCTCCGAGTTTTTTGAAAAGTGCTTTCTCGGGATTCCGGGCTGCGGCCATATTGAGCCCTGCCCGTTTCATGAAACATGGTCAAATATGCGCACCGAAATCCAGATGTGGCTGGAAGAAACTACCGTAGAAGAAGCAAAAAACGGCATGACCCAAGAGTGGTTCGATCTGCGGCTGAAGTTCGACCGCCGGCGATAGCAATCTTAAAATAATGGTTCAAAAAAAGCCCTGTTCCCTAAGAACAGGGCTTTTTTTAGGTCTTAAAAACCCGGAATACTCCGTAGTTTTCAGGCTTCGTAGGCAAACTTTAAGCCGTCGGTTCCGGCGCTGAGCTGCACTTTGCCGCCCTGCTGAAGCGCTCCGAAAAGCATTTCATCGACGAGCTTGTTCTTGATTTGCTCCTGAATTAAACGGCCCATAGGGCGGGCACCATAGGCGGCATCGTAGCCGTGTTCGGCCAGCCAGTTGAGGGCGTGCGCGTCGGCTTCAAGATATACTTTTTTGGCCTTAAGCGCTTTCTGAAGCTCGGCCAGCTGCTTGCGGGCAATTTTATGAATCACGCGCTCATCCAGGCGGTTAAAGATAACAACTTCATCCAGGCGGTTGCGGAATTCGGGGGTGAAATGCTGCTGAATGGCCTTCATCGGGTTACCTTTAATACCGCTGTCTCCGCTTCCGGCAAAGCCGATGCCGGTGCTCGACATCTCCCGGGAGCTGAGGTTGGAGGTCATCACCAAAAGCACGTTCCGGAAGTCGGTTTTGCGCCCGGTGTTGTCGGTGAGGGTGGCGTAATCCATAATTTGCAGCAGCACGTTGAATAAATCGGCATGGGCTTTTTCGATCTCGTCGAGCAGCAGCACTACGTTCGGATTCTTGCGCACGCTTTCGGTAAGCAGCCCGCCTTGTTCAAAGCCCACATAGCCGGCCGGTGCGCCAATAAGCCGGGAAACGGTGTGCTTTTCCATATATTCGCTCATGTCGAAGCGCAGCAGCTCGAGGCCGAGCTGATCGGCCATCACCCGGCATAATTCGGTTTTTCCTACGCCGGTCGGGCCGCTGAACAAAAAGGAGCCAACGGGTTTATGGGGTTCACCCAGGCCGGCCCGATGCCGCTTGATGGCCGTGGTTACCGCAGTAACGGCTTTTTCCTGGCCAAATACTTTCTCGTTGAGCACCGGCTCCAAATCTTTCAAACTTTCTTTTTCGGTAGAGGAGACCGCCTGCACCGGAATGCGCGTAATTTTGGCAATGAGCTGCTCCACATCCGGGGCCGTTACGGTTTTGCGCTCCGGCTGATTCAGCGATACCTGGGCCCCGACCTCGTCCATCACGTCCACAGCTTTATCGGGCAGGCGGCGCTCGTTCATATATTTGGCGGTCAGCCGGACCATCGCTTCTACCGCGCTGGGTTGATATTTGATGTTATGATGCGTTTCAAAGACCTTTTTGAGGCCTTCCAAAATCTGGATTGTGGTGGCCTCATCGGGTTCCACAATATCAATTTTTTGAAAGCGGCGGGAAAGTGCCCGGTCTTTCTCGAAGGCATTTTTATACTCTTCGTACGTCGTTGCGCCAATACACTTGATGCTGCCGTCGGCCAGCAGCGGCTTGAGCATATTGGCTGCGTCCATCGTGCTGCCGCCGGCCGCGCCCGCGCCCACGATGGTATGGATTTCATCAATAAATAAAATCACATTGTCTTTTTGCTGAAGCGCCTTGAGCACGCCTTTCAGGCGGGCCTCGAAATCGCCGCGATAGCGCGTGCCGGCAATCAGGTTGCCCAGATCCAGCGAATAAATGCTGAAGCCGCGCAGGCGTTCGGGCACTTCATCGTTCACAATACGCTGGGCCAGGCCTTTGGTGATGGCCGTCTTGCCCACGCCGGGATCTCCAACGTAAATCGGATTGTTTTTATAGCGGCGGCACAGAATTTCGACGCTGCGCTGAAGCTCCATATTCCGGCCAATAACCACATCAAACTTACCGGCGGCGGCCATTTCGGTCCAGTTTTCGGTAAACTGCGCAAGCACATCGCCTTTGGCCGCAGATTCTTTTTCAGCCTGACCGGCCGGGGCGCCTTCGCCCTTCGATGCCTGGGATGCGCCTTCTCCGCGCGGCTGCCCGGCACTGCCGGCAAGCGGGTCGCCGGGCTGCTCAAAACCGGGCTTGGCGATGCCGTGCGAAATATAGTTCAGAATATCAATGCGGCTCACGCCCTGCCGCTTCAGGAAAAAGCAGGCGTGGCTTTCGTCTTCGTCAAAAATGCACACGAGGATGTCGCCGATCATCACTTCCGGCTTTTCGGCCGAGCGGGCGTGTACCAGCGCTTTATGCAGCGCGCGTTTAAAGCTCACGGTATGCATGGGATCTTCATCCTCATCCTCGCTGAGCTCCAGACTTTCGTAAAACTTTTTGATATCGGCATCGAGTTGTTCAATATCGGTGCCACAACTGCGCAACAACCGTTTTCCTTCTTCTTCCTGAAGGATGGCGTGCAGCAGATGTTCGAGGCACACAAAGGCATGCTGATGATGTTTTGCAATAAGAAACGTGTTCTTTAAAGCACTGTCGAGATGTTTATTAATCATAGATAAATAGAATGAATTGCCGGAAACGGCGCTTCGGAATGAGAAAAAATCAAGAAATACATATTACATGATAAACGTGCCCTCAGGCTTCTTCCATCACGCTTTTAAGCGGATAGCCGGCCTGTTTGCTCCACTGCTCGACGAGCTCTACCTTGGTTTCGGCAATCTGCCGCGAGTAGGTGCCGCAGGCGCCCTTTCCTTTATGATGGACATCGTTGGTGATGCGGATGGCCTCTTCCACGCTCTTTTTGAAGATGCCCACCAGCACCTGCACCACAAAATCGAAGGTGCTGTAATCATCATTTAAAATATAAACGATATATTTAGGCGGCTCTTCGAGTTTTTCGCGCGGCTTTTCTGCTGTACTAAGGCTGCCGTCGGCTTCGTCTTCGGCCTCAAACGCGCTGCCGGAAGAGGTAATAGGCAAAAACTGAGCCGTATAGATGCGGTATGAAGGTTTCATAGTGAATAGAATGCGCAATAATTAAGAATGTTGCTGTAAAATAAAGGCTTTATTAAACTCGCAGGCGCAGCTCAAACGGCTTCCCATTTAGCTGGCGTATGTAGTATTTTAAGACCTTGAGCTGTCTGCCATTTTCTAAACATAATAAAAGACGCTATGATGCGATAGTTGACATATTTATTTTTTTGCTTCTCACGCAATTTTATTTTACATAGAATACCGCTTTTTCATTTTACTACATCATTTTATATGAGCGATTCCAACCGCCAAGAACCTACTTTCAAGCTGGATTTCCGGCCCGGGAACCTCTGGGCGCGGACTGCCCTTCGCGTATTTCGCAAACCGCTGGAACAGGTTCTGGACTTTAAAACCCTTAACGCTATTCATAAGAAGGCAAAAGCCTGGCCGGGCGATGCGCCCTTCAGCACCAAGCTTATTGAAAGTATGGGCATAACGCTGGATATTGATCCCCGGCAGCTTGCCCGCATCCCTGCCGAGGGACGGCTGGTTGTGGTCGCCAACCATCCTTTTGGCGGTATAGAAGGCGTTATTCTGGCTTCGGTGCTCCAGAAAGTCCGGCCCGATGTTAAAATAATGGCCAACTACATGCTTGAAATTATTCCCGAACTGCGGGATGTATTTTTGTTTGTAAACCCGTTTGAAACTAAAGAAGCTGCGCGGCAGAACCTGGCTTCTATGAAGGGCACGCTGGGCCACCTTAAAAATGAAGGCGTGCTTGGCGTGTTCCCCGCCGGCACGGTCTCGCACCTGAGCTGGGGCGACCGGCAGATAAAAGACCCGGAGTGGAAAACCAATATTGCCGGTATCATACGCCGCACGCAGGCACCGGTGCTTCCGGTATATTTTTGCGGCCATAACGGGCCGTTGTTTCAGGCGGCCGGCCTGCTGCATCCGCGCCTGCGAACGGCATTGTTGCCGAGGCAGTTTTCCAACAAACGAAAGCGGCATCTGCGCCTTCAGATCGGCCACCCGATTCCAGCCAAACGCCTTCAAGCTTTTCCCGATGCGCCAACGCTGATGTCCTATCTGCGGCAGCGCACCTATCTGCTGCCCGGCATTTCCGCCGATTCTGCTCCAAAACCGGAACCTAAACCCGCATCATTCCCTATGCAAGAAGCCATCATAGAAGCTGTTGACAAAGAACTACTGCTGCACGATATAAACGCCTTCAGTGAAGCACAAAAACTGGTTGAAAACAATGAGTATGATGTGTTTTATGCCGAACATCACCAAATTCCCAATGTGATGCGCGAAATTGGCCGGCTGCGCGAAGTTTCTTTCCGGGCCACGGACGAGGGCACTGGGAAATCCATCGACCTGGATGCCTTTGATACCTATTATCTGCACTTGTTTGTGTGGCATCGTAACAATAAAGACATTGTAGGGGCTTATCGTCTGGGGCATACCGATAAAATTCTGGAGCGCAAGGATCGGCAGGGCCTTTACATTACGACCTTATTCGGCATACAGCCCGGTTTACTCGAGCAAATAACTCCCGCGCTGGAAATGGGACGCTCGTTTGTTGCGCCGAAATACCAGCGTTCGTTTGCGCCCCTGCTTATGCTCTGGAAAGGCATTGGCGCCTATGTAGTGCGCCATCCGCAGTACCGGATTTTATTCGGGCCGGTGAGCATCAGCAACGATTATGAAACAAAATCGCGGAATTTGCTTGTCAGGTTTTTGCAGGCTTCTAATTACTTGCCGGAGCTGGCGCAAAAAGTAGAGCCCAAAACACCCTTCAAGCCCGAAAATACGGCCGATTTTGATGCCGCCGGAGAGCTTGGCAACGTGATGAATATCAATGATATATCGGAAATGATTTCTACCATTGAGTCAGATTCCAAGGGCGTGCCGATTTTGCTGAAGCAGTATTTGAAACTTGGCGGAAAACTTCTTGGCTTTAATGTAGATCCCGAGTTTTCCAACGCCTTAGATGGCCTCATCTTAGTTGATCTTACCGAAACGCCGAAGAAAATATTGACGCGCTACATGGGCAACGAAGGGGCCGAAGCGTTTTTGCGCTATCATTCTGATACCAATACGGCCGCAAATCCCGGCGGTAAGACCGGCAACGCTTCGTGATTCACAGCCCCAATTCCGGCGCGCTCAGGCTTCCTTTTATCGCAATCCGGTAGGTAGGGAAGCCATCATTGTTGGATGTTTGCGGGAGCTGTAGCCCAAAAAAGTCGGAGGCCGTTTCTACAAACCGCTGGGCTTCGCGCGTGCTTGGCCTAATATGAAAACCGGCGTTTTCCCAAATCCAGCCGGCATTTCCCTCCGTTTCATCAAAACGAAGCCCGCCCGTAAAATTGATATCTGCATAGGGGTTTTCTATCGCCAGAGAGGTAATTTCGGCGCGGTCTGTTTTTATCCGATAGCCCAGCGAAAGCGCATTTATACGTACGCCATCAGCAGGCAGGCCTAAAAACCGCAGCGGCTGTCCGTAGATGCTCTGGAAGGTTGCCGGAGCACGCAGCATGAGGTTTTCCAGCCGGCTTGCAATTTCTGCTTCTTCTGAAAACAAGCGCTCCCAAAGGCTGGCGCCGGGCTGCATCCGGCCCTCATAGCGCAGCTGAAAACGGTCGAAACTCATTCCGAGGCCGTCGCTGCCGATGTTCAGGGTATCGTTTTCATGATGGGTGAGCTCGGCACGCAGCTCAATGTCCCGGCCGGCGGCAGATGCTGCTTCGGGAAACGCCGCCCTCACCGATGAAAACGGCTCTATCCGGCCGCCGAAATACATGCGGGCATCAAAGGCTGAAACGGTGGCTTCTGCTATCTCAAGGGCATCCGTTTCAGGATTATAGGCGGCATCGAAAGAGACTTCCTGCAGCTCCGGAAAGGGAATATTGAAGGGTAACAGCTCGAGCTTTACATCATAAAAGGCCTTGAAATGCAGCATCCGGCCGCTAAGCTGCTGGGCCTCGGCGGGCATCATATTAAAGCCCGAAGCCGCGCTTTGCGCCAAATCTCCGAGATCGCCCCTGAGCGAGAGCTGCAAGAACGTGAGGTCGAAACCGGCCCCGCGCAATTCCTGCCGATGCTGCATTTCTGAAAGCCGCAGCCGAACCTCTCGCAGCGCCGAAATCCCGCCGGAAAAGGGCAGCATATAGCGGAGCACATCTGCCGTGGAAGTCTGTATTTCTACTTGTTTGATGTAGGTTTCCTGCGCCGGGCTGCGTTGCTTCAGGTACACATCCTGCAGGGTGATAAGGCCCTCGGCGCGGTCTATTTCCGGGTCTTCAAAAAATACCTCGTAGCCCTGTTTTTCCAGCACGCGGGTGATGCCCTCGAGCTGAGCCTGCAGCGCCGCGCTTGACACGTATATAAAAGCGGCATAACATGCGGAAAGCAACAGCACGAGAGTGCCGGCAACAATAAATGGACGGACTTTCATAACTCAGGGCTTATGAGA
>JBMCPG010000003.1:0-15466 GCA_048626035.1 Cyclonatronaceae bacterium | reverse complement strand
GGGTATTTCGTCAATTAGTTCATACTGGTACAACCACTGCCCGTAGCTTTCCCAGCTTTTCAGACTTCCGGCTTGGTCTCCATATTCAAAATCCGGCGTTGTACGAGCAGGCGCGGCGCCATTTCATGCCAGGGCGGCCCGTACTGCACGCTGGTGAGCTGCGGCTGATGGCTCAACTGCCAGGTGTAGCGCGTCTGCATTCCCTGCTGCTGTATATCGGGTTCGGCGGCTTCTTCCAGATGGTGTGTGGCAAAGTTGATGTCAACCGACTCCGGAACCTGAATGGTGTAGCGGCTGCTTTCGAGCGCGACCTGCCGGTGCATGGGCGCCCATGCGGGAAAGCCGATCAGCCCGTCAAATGTATAGGAATACTCCAGCTCAAAGGTGTAGGGATACTCATTGTGGCGAAGTTCCACGATCTTCATCATGGCGTCTTCGGCCAGGGAGATACCCGAAACGGCCGAGCGCTCGGTGATGTGCCGGTTCCGAACCCGGCCCACCTGATTGCCGTCCTTATCATAAATATGGCCGGAAATATCCTCTACCGAGCGGAAAGAATCGTAGGAAAGCGGCTGCCGGCTCCATGCCTGTGCGTCTGCATTCCTCAGGGTGATGACCTGCCGGACGTGCAGCCGGCCCTTTCCCGGGGCCTCCCAGACGAAGCTCCGCTCATCGCTGCGGATGACCACCGCCGGATCAGAAAGCAGCAGCCCCGGCGAGATATGATCCACGGCAAATTCCGGCCGGTCAGCCCGGCTTTCGACAATCCAGCCCAGCAGAAAAAAAGCCGTTAGCAGAACGGAAAAGACGCTATTCGCCATCATTGGAAACTTCTGTCGGAGGTTGTGCAGAAGCTTTACTAAGCACAATTTGTGAGGCCTGAAGCGAGACAATCTGCCCGAAAAAGTCTTGCAGGTAGGCATAATTTTCAGGCTGGATTTCCAGCTCATTTACCTGCAGCCGGGTTACGACCTGAACGGTATTGCCCATTGGCTGCACCATTTGGTGATAGGTCATGTTTTCCGAAAGGGTGATGGCCGTACTTTCGGGCACATCCTCAACTACGTATCCCTCCGGCAGGGTGAGGTTGAGCGTATAATGATGATCCATGCCGTAGTTGAACTGCACGGGAAAGCTTCGGTTTTCCAGCGTGAGGGGGTTTTCGGTCCAGGTATTGAGTAAAAACGGATTCAGGTACATCATATCGCCGGCGACCATGGCGTGCTCGCTTTTCTCGACCTCCAGATTGGTGACCAGCGGGGTGTTGCGATCATCCTTTTGCTGTATCTCGTAGTCTATCAGTTCGTTAACCGGAAAATCGGCCAGCAGGCGGTTGCGCACGAACTCTGATTCCGAATCCTCCTGCCGGTCCAGGCGCTGCCGGTTGGTCAGCGCCTGATAGCCATCCATCTTCACCTGAACCTGACCGCTGAGCCCGCCCTGCTCGTCGAGGGTCATCAGCGCCACTGACTGATTGATGTCTGAGCTTGTGGGATTCAGATCAATCCAGCCCTGCACCTCGCGATCAATGATATTGCCGGTGTAATTCAGCGACTGCGGCAGCAGCATCCCGAACGGCAGATAGGGTGAAAGCGGCTCGGCCAGAAAGCCGCCCTCTCCATCCTGAATGTACGCGACCACGTGGTTATACTGCGAAAGAATGGGCCAGTCGGGATTAATCTTGCCAAAGCTGCGGGTACTCAGAATTACCGGGTAGGCGTCGATACCGGCTTCGCGCAGCATGCCAATAAACAGCAGGGTGATATCCGGGCCGGTGCCGGTTTTGTCTTTAAAAGCATCACGAATGCCTTTTGTTGCAAGAAGGCCGCGGTTTCCATCCCAGACAATGCCGGAGGATACATATTCGTAAATCGCCCGGGCCTTGTCGAAGGTGGTGTCCAGCCCCTCGGTGAGTTCTTCGGTTTTGTTGCGGATATCGCGGCTGGTGCGGCCAATCTGCCGGCCAAAATCGCTGTGAAGTGAAAGCTCTACGCGCACTTCATCCCAGTCCTGCAGCACGCCCTGCCAGTTGTCGTCGAAACCGGACCGGTACGCACCGCTGCCGCTCATGCGGGTAAGCATTTCATACAACTGAAAGCGTATTCTGGTGCGGTGATCATTTACGGTGGTCATAAAGGGTTCATCGCGAATGGCCGGCATATTGGTAGCCGTATAGGTACGCTGCATGCCGGCAAAAGGCGATCTGAACTCATTCGCCGGATAGGGCTCCTCGGTAATCTCCACTTCGGCAGAGTTGCCGGTCATGTGAGTGGAATACGAATAAATTTCGGGCATATACACCTCCAGCTGACTAAAGAGCACCGGCTCCTTATGCTGGAAATACCAGGGATAAAGCGCGAGGAGATTGGTTTTCTCAATTTCATAGGAATATTCGATGACCGATCCGGCACGCACATCCGAAAACGTGAACCGGGTGGTGCGCCAGTCGCCCTCATCCCGCTGTTCAAAAAAATCGTCGTTGCCCAGGGGTTCGGTTTGGATGGAACCGTCTTCACCTGCATTCAGGGTTTGGGCCTGCAGGTCGTTCAGCCTGTACGCCCGTTTTTTAGGATTATGGCGGATGGAGATATTGGTATATCCGGAGGCATCCGGATCCAGAATTTTGACCCGTATGTGCCGCTCCATCACCACGTTTCCCGGCGCGTTGAAATACACCCGGCCCTTATCAAATAGTATCACCGCCCTGGCATCAGGATCGTCAGTCAGGGACTCAGATTCAAGCATCTCCGCCCCAATTTCACCCCATTCCATGGTTTGATGCTGCGCGGCGAGCGGAAGCGCGATGAATAGCAGTAAACAAGCAAGTAGAGATAATTTCATAAAAGTATAAATATTATATAGATACAAGAATAATATAGAATGGAAACGCTCATTAAGCCGCAATTCTCATGATAAGCCGGGGCGCCGCTTTTAAACGATATTACAAAAGTAATAGGAAATAAACTTAGATGAAACCCTGAGGAGAGGAAAAGTGACGGGGAGATGGGGAGATGGGGAGATGGGGAGATAGGGAGATGGGGAGATGCTGGCATATTCAGCCTTTGTGGCTTTTGCGTCATCCTTCGTGTACGTTGCGGTTTATCTGTGAAGGAGAGACGGGCTGATGTAGCTAAATGCAACATGGAGCCGATTTGCATAACCAGGCCCGGATCCACCCGGTGGCTGAGCGGGCTTCGGGCTCTGCCCTTAAGTTTAAATAACTGGTTTTTATAACCAGTTTTCAGTGATAAGGCGACCGATTTTTTGAAAGGCTTCCTCGGCTTCACCAAGCTCATCATACTTTTCTGCACAGGCGGCAACGACTATAGGAGCATGGTCTTGCGGATAAACAATTCCCATATTACATGAGCGGCCGATTTGAGTACCGGTTTTATGGGCCCATGCTGCCTGATCGGGCAAGCCGGCTTTAATGCGCCGGTCGCCGGTAGAAACGTCTTTCATGATATCGATCAGAAGTTCGGTATGTTCCTTGTTCAGGTATTCACCATTTTCGAGCCGTTCAAGAACAGTGCCCATAGCTTGCAGGCTGCCGGAATTGAGGCCGCGTTCGTAGTAACGCTCAAACGCGGCAGGAATGCTTTCCAGCTTCATTTCAGAGGCCCCGGCCGGGAGGAGTTTTAATAGCTCATCATAACGGGTGGAAAGTGATCTATGCTCCTTGAGACCCACAATGTCAAGATTGGTTAAATCTTCAACACTTCCATGGATTTCGCTATATGCATCATATCTAACCTGCATGATGGTGGTAATATACCCCATATCCTGATCGGCAATCTCCCCGGCAAGCACTTCATTAAAGGCCTCTTCGCCCAACAGCCGAATCAGCATGTCGGTTGCCGTACTGTCGCTTTCCCGAATGGTCCGGCGCAGTAATTCAAGAACCGTAAACTCTTTGCCCGGCTGCTGATACATCAGATCGCCGCTGCCATCTACAAAATCGGATTCCCGCAGTACCAGGGTATCATCCAGTGAAATATCGCCCGCCTCAACCTGCTTCAGAACAGCAATGCCCAGCGGAATTTTTATGGTGCTTGCCAGGTACCAATTGCGATTGGCATTATGAGTGATGACCTCACCGCTGCCTAAATCTTTGATATAAATACCCATGTTTCCGGAAAAGGCATCATCAATGGCCTGCATCTTTTCTTCCGGAGCATCCTGCCCGGCAAATACGGCCGGGAAATGAAGCAATGATATAAATAGAAAAACATGTTTTATTACGGACTTATACATCTTCAATAAGGTCAATGATATGCTAAATTACAGTTCTGTTATGAATTATGTACGGCTCGATTTTTTATTTGTCATGTAACGGCCGTAGGTGAGCATCCTCCAAAGCCATTCCAAAGGCCCGAAACGATAGCGTTTAAGCCAAAGTATGCTCACTATTATCTGGAATCCGAAAATTAAAATGGTGGCGATGGTGAGAGCGGCTGCCCCGAAATAGTTTCCCAGGCCCAGGCCCACATCATAGAAAAGTAAAATGCCGAGGATAGACTGAAAGATATAATTGGACAAGGCTGTTTTCCCCACGGCGCTGAACAAGAGGTTGAAGGTCTTTTGAAACCCGCTTCGATACAGCCAGAAAAAGGCCCCCACATAACCCATTGTAAGGGAAACATAGGCAAAAGGCGTGAGCGTATCTTTGAGCAGCAGGATGCTGGACTGCTCCAGTCCGGTCGCATTATCCATGGCAATAAACATGTTGAGCGGCAGCCCGATGATGAGTCCGGTGAACGCGATTTTTATCAGTGCGGACTTGTTTTCGTGCAGTTTATGAAGCATCAGGTGGCGTCCTAAATAAATGCCGATAATGAATACCCCCAGCACCTTCAGTATTCGGGCATCCAGCGCAAGCATGTAGGCCCTCAGCACCGGCCCGATAAAATTAAAGGAAAAAACGGTACTCCACGATTCCGACTGAATGACCTCAACCAGATCTCTCATCTGGAATGTATATTGATCTTCCGAGGCTTTGGGCAGCTCCATGAAGTTCCAGGCCTCGGAAAGCAGGGTATATAAATAATCGGTGTACACATGTTCGTAGGCATTCAGGTACCAGGCATGTGCACCGGGCAGCAGCAGCACCAGAAAGGCTGTCCCCAAAAGGGCCATGTTAGGAAAACGGGAAAACAGAATAATGACGTAGCCGCAAAGGGCATAAATGACCAGAATATCGCTGAACCAAATCCCCCAAAGATGCACGATCCCAATCATTAGAAGAAAAAACAGCCGGCGGCTGAAGTGCAGGGTAAACGACCGGTCGGTGGAGGATGCGCGTATGAACTGAATGGCAAACCCGATCCCGAAAAGCAGGGAAAAAAGCGTATAAAACTTACCGGCAAAAAGGAGGGTGTGCAGCCAGTCAAATGCAGCATTCCAGTCGGCCAGCAGCAGGCTGTTCTTCAGATCGTCCATCATGAAGGAATACCCGCTGAATACCCGGATATTGATGACAAATATCCCCAAAATTGCAAAACCGCGAAGAGCATCGAGCGCGTGGATGCGCTCGCCTTTACCGACCGGACTCAATGTTGAGGACGTTGCCATGCAAAAAATATGTCTGAGAAAACTTTACTGTTAAAGTGCTTTGCCTATTAATATTCAAAAAACGTGTTTAACCACCCTATCATTCATGATCATTAATATTTAACTCCGAATGGGAGAGAAAGGTGTTGTTAAGTATTTGAGTCTGTAGTCTTATATTAAACTAATACCCCATATTAATTAACGGTCAGGTTAAGTTCAGGGATCGACAGAGGTTAAAGGTTAAAATAATTCATCATTCATTCCAGGTATGATTTATAAAAAATGAATCTCAAATCATTTAAAATCAATAATTTAAAATTTACCATTTAAAATTAATACCACCGCCTTGTTTTTTGTGATGGCTTTTCTGGGCTTTGCCCTGCTGCACAGCCTGCTGGCTTCGGCCCGGCTGAAGCGTCGTTTATTTACCCGGTTTCCTTCATTTCGCTATTATTACCGGCTGTTTTACAACGCCGTTGCGTTGCTAACATTTGGATTATTCTGGTTTGCCGCGCCTGTTGCCAACTTCACGCTTTACGAAATTTCCGGCCCCATGGCCTGGCTGATGCATCTTATTCAGCTTTCAGGAGCCGCAGGCTTGCTTTACAGCCTTCGCTGCGTGGACACCGGCTATTTTTCGGGCATAAAACAGATGGAGGACGCTTCAGGAAATTCGCCCGAATATCACCTGGATGAGCCGGCCGCGCAGAAGCTGGTGTTCACCGGCCCGTTTCGCTACGTGCGGCATCCGCTCTACAGCTTCAGCCTGCTGATTCTGTTCTTTAACCCAACGATGAGTCTCAAGTGGGCGTTATTCAGCCTGTGCAGCTTGTTGTATTTTGTGATGGGATCGCGGCTGGAAGAGCAAAAGCTGATCGTCCGATTCGGGGAGCAGTATGAGGCCTACCGCCGGCAGATTCCGGCGCTTGTTCCGCTTCCCGGTCGTCGGATGAACCCTTGATGCCCATCATCTTACTTCTTACTTCAACCTCTTTTCATGTCTTCTCCCTCGCTGAAACGCGCCCTCAAAACGCCCGGTGCCATTATGATGGGGCTGGGCTCTATCGTCGGTACGGGCCTGTTTGTGAGCATCGCTTTGGCTACTCAAATTACCGGAACCTGGGTGATTCTCGCCATCCTGATTGCCGCCGTCGTAGCCACGCTGAACGGCCTGAGCAGCGCGCAGCTGGCCGCCAATCATCCGGTGAGCGGCGGCACCTACGAATATGGCTACCGGCAGCTTAATTCCTGGCTGGGCTTCACGGCGGGATTTATGTTTATGACGGCCAAATCGGCCTCGGCGGCCACAGCGGCTCTCGGCTGCGCGGCCTACCTGCTGTATGCCTTTGATATTGAACTCGCCAAACCTGGCTTCATCGCGCTTTCGCTGGGCATTTTGCTGCTGCTCACCCTGCTGGTTTCCGGCGGCATCCGGCGCAGCAATCAGGCCAATACGCTGATTGTGGGCTTCACCATTTTTGGTCTCATTGTGCTGGTAGGAAGCAGTTTTTTTCTGCGCGGCGCGCCCGTACAGGGCCTGCAGGTGATGTTTTCGGGAGAAGGATTCGACCTCAGCAGTTTGTTACACGCTTCCGCCCTGATGTTCGTGGCCTACACCGGCTACGGCCGCATTGCCACCTTGGGTGAAGAAGTCGCCGAGCCGCGGCGTACGATTCCGAAAGCCATCATCCTGTGCATGCTGGTGATTGTCCTGTTGTACAGCGCCGTGGCGCTCACGGCCTTTCAGGTAATGGACGCGGAGAGTTTTGCCGCCGCCGCCCGCGCCAACAGTGAGGGTGCCCCGCTGATTGAAGTTGCCCGCAGCCTCGGGCTGTCCTGGCTTGGCCTGCTGGTTTCCGCCGCAGCGGTTACGGCCATGGCCGGCGTACTCCTGAATCTCTTGTTAGGCCTGTCACGCGTGCTCTTGAGCATGGCGCGCCGACGCGACATTCCGGCCGGCGTGGGCTATATCAACCCCAAAACCCAAAGCCCGGTAGCGGCCGTATGGGTAACGGCCGGCATCATCGGCGCGCTGGTGCTCTCCGGTGATATCCGCTTTACCTGGTCGTTCAGCGCCTTCACCGTGCTTATTTATTATGCCATCACCAACGCCTCGGCCTTTACCCTAAGCAAGGAACAGCGGCTGTATCCCCGCGCCATTCCGGCCGGCGGCTTCATTGGCTGCCTCGGGCTTGCTTTCTGGATAGAGCCGCAGATCTGGGCGCTGGGCCTCGGCTTCATTGCGGCTGGCCTGCTGTGGCACGGCATCGCGCAAAAGGTTGCAAAAAGCTGACGCTATCAAAAACGGCGGCGCAGTGAACCGGATGCCATCACGCAAAAGCTTCCACATCTACCTGATAGGCGTGTATCGGGGCCTTCCCGGCTTCGCTTTCTCCGGCGTGTTCGGCATTGTAGCGCCGGACTTCTTCCAGAATGCGCGCAACGGTTTCTTCCTGCTGAAAGGAAAAAAACAGGGTGGAATACACCCCGATATTCGGCTGCGCAAACCAGCGGCGCACCTGATCGCTTTGCCCGGCTGATTTACGGCCCTGCATCGCGGTTTCGCTGTACACCGGCACATCATTCCGCGCCATAATTTCACGCACCTGATCCGAAAATTCAGCAATGCTGAGCATAATTAAAAGTTTCATAACAGATTCAATTTTTGGGTTTAAATGTGATGGTACCCCGTAGATACGCACGGCCGTGCGTATCCATTTTTTAGGCCGTGCGTCTAAATTTTTCAGGCCGTGCGTATTTACATGATTCGTGCATATATCACGGTCGATTGGTTATTTTTTCACCATGAAATAAATCAACGGCACGCTGATGAGCGTCAGAGCCGTGGAGGCCAGCGCGCCGCCCATCAACGAGATGGCCAGGCCCTGGAAAATCGGGTCAAACAGGATGATGATAGCGCCGATCACGACCGTACCGGCGGTGAGCAGAATCGGCATGGTGCGCACCGCACCGGCCTCGATGACCGCATCGGCCAGGGATTTGCCTTCGGCCAGACTGATCTGTATGAAGTCAATCAGCAGCACGGAGTTGCGGACCATGATGCCCGCCAGCGCAATGAAGCCAATCATGGACGTAGCCGTGAAAAATGCGCCGGTAAACCAGTGCCCGAGCATGATACCGATGAGCGCCAGCGGAATGGCGAGCATCATAATAAAGGGCACCCCGAAATCCTGAAACCAGCCCACAATCAGGATGTAAATGATGATGAGCACCACGGCAAAGGCGATGCCCAGATCACGGAAGACCTCCAGAGTAATTTGCCACTCGCCGTCCCATTTCACGCTCACGTTTTCGCTGGTGAAGGGCTGCCCGGCAAAGCGCTGCTCTACATCCACGCCGGAGGGCGAGCTGAGCGCATCGATCTGATCGCCGGCGTCCAGAATAGCATAGACCGGACTTTCAATTTCGCCGGCGACTTCGGCCGTAACATACAGCACCTGCCGCTGATTTTTGCGGTGTATGCTGGTTTGGAGCTGTCGCTCCTCGACGGTTACCAAATCCTGCACGGGAATCATGGCCCCGGTTTCGGCCTGAACGTGCAGGCCGGCCAGGCTTGCGACTCCGGCGCGTTCGCCTTCATCCAGCTTCATCACCATGGGAACCGGCTCGCCGTCCCGCTCCTGATAGAGGTAGGAAAACGGCCGCTGCCCCAGAATCATCCCGGTGGTTTGGGTGATGTGGGCCGGGCGCACGCCGGAAAGCGTGGCCTTTTCCTGATGCACGCCGAAGTGATATTCGGTCTGCGGCGCTTCTACCATCCAGTCCACATCCACAATGCCGGGCGTGTCTTCAAAAATAGTGCGGATATCCCGGCCGATTTCCTCGCGCGTTTGGGTGTCTGGTCCGTAAACTTCGGCGACCAGGGTGGAGAGCACCGGCGGGCCGGGCGGAACTTCCACGACCTTCACATTGGCATTGTAGCGCCGCCCGATTTCCTGCACTACCGGACGCATCCGCTTGGCGATGGCATGACTCTGATCGGAGCGCAGGCTTTTATCCACCAGATTGACCTGTATATCGGCCACATTATCGCTCTGCCGCAGGGCGTAGCTGCGCACCAGTCCGTTAAAGTTGATGGGCGCGTTGGTGCCCGAATAAATCTGATAATCATAGACTTCCGGAATTTCCAGCAGGCCGAGGGCGACTTCCTGCGCCACGGCGTTGGTGCGCTCCAGCGTCGTGCCTTCGGGCATATCAATGATGAGCTGCACTTCATTTTTGTTGTCGAAGGGCAGCATTTTGACCTCCACCGAGCGGGTGTAAAACAGCACCAGCGTGGCGAGCATCACGCCGAAGGTAACCAGCAGAAAGGCCCAGCGCTTCCAGGCGCTTTCCAGCAGCGGACGCATGGTTTTTTCATAGACCTTAAAAATGGCCGTATCTTCCAGCTTGTAGGCTTTTTCGGCCGCTTGCCCATCATCCTTTTTCTCCGGCTCGCGCAGCAGGCGGTAGCCCAGCCAGGGCGTAATGACCAGCGATACGATGAGCGAAAACACCATCGCAACGGTTGCGCCAATGGCGATGGGACTCATGTACGGGCCCATCAGGCCGGAGACGAAGGCCATGGGAATCACGGCGGCGATAACCGTGAAGGTGGCCAGAATCGTGGGATTGCCGACCTCATTAATAGCATACAGCGCAGCCTGCCGGAAGGGCATGTTCTTCATCTTGAAATGCCGGTGCATGTTTTCGGCCACAATAATGGAGTTATCGACCACAATACCGGTTACAAACACCAGCGCAAACAGGGTGATGCGGTTCAGGGTGTAATCATACATGTAATAGAAAAACAGCGTGAGCGCAAAGGTGATGGGCACCGAGATGAAGACCACCAGTCCGCCGCGCCAGCCCATGGCCAGAAACACGACGAAGGTTACGGCCAGCACCGCTACTAAAAGATGAATCAGCAGGGTGGTAACTTTTTCGGTGGCCGTTTCGCCATAGTTACGCGTGGTTACGACCTCAATATCGTCGGTGATAAGGCTGCCGCGCAGTTCGTCGATCATTTCTTCGATGCCGGTGGCGATGGTCATGG
The DNA here is from genome assembly GCA_048626035.1 of Cyclonatronaceae bacterium. Lineage (GTDB taxonomy): Bacteria > Bacteroidota > Rhodothermia > Balneolales > Cyclonatronaceae > Cyclonatronum. Next base: position 4,860 of record JBMCPG010000003.1, on the reverse strand, counting down.
CGTCGGCGCCCTGCCGTTTGGCGACCGAAAGCGTAACGGCCGGGTAGTTACTGCCGGCAATCACGTCTTCGCCGGCTTCGGCGGCCGCAGCCGGACCAAAGCTGTAGCTCACATACTGCTGCGCCTCGCCGGGCACATCGCGGATATCGGCGACATCACGCAGCAGGACCGGGTCGCCGTTTTTTACATCCAGCACGAGCGCGCCGACTTCTTCAGCGGTTTCCAGGAAATCGCCGGTTTTCACGCGGAACTCGGTGTCGTTGCGGCTGAAGCTGCCGGAGCTGACTTCAGCGTTGGCCGCTTCAACCGTGCCGGCAATGCGCATGGGATCCACGCCCAGAACGGCCATCTTTCGCTTATCCAGCACGATTTCAAGCGTGCGCGTACGTCCGCCATGCAGGTCGATTTCAGCCGCATCAGGAATGGATTGAATCTCGTTGGACAACTCCAGAGCCACACGGCGCAGCTCATAATCGCTGAGCGTTTCGCTCCACAGCGTAGTCGTTACGATGGGCACATCATTAATCGAGCGCGATTTGATGAGCGGCATGGTCACCAGTTCCGGCTTCTCATCCATGAACTTCATGATTTCGTTGTACAGCCGCACGAGGCTTTCTTCCACGTCCTGCCCCACGAAAAAGCGGGCCGAAACCATGGCCTGCCCGGGCATGGAGGTCGAATAGACATATTCCACGCCGGAAATATTGGCCAGCACTTTTTCCAGCGGAATGGCAATTTTATTTTCCACTTCTTCGGGTGAGGCGCCGGGATAGCCGATAAAAATATCGGCCATGGGCACATCAATCTGCGGTTCTTCTTCGCTTGGGGTCAGCCAGACGCCGTAGGCGCCGAGGGCGAGAAAGGCCAGCATCAGCAGCAGCGTGAGCTTGGAATCGATGAAGGCCTGGGCAATTTTTCCAGCTAATCCGGTATTCATAAGGGTTTAGATATTCTGCTTGTTAAAAGAAAAAGCATGTAGATATAGGGTGATGGCATCGCGGTCAAAACCCCGCATCAGCGCTGAATCGGCTGTCCCTGACGCAGGTCGCGCCGGGCGTCGGCCACATATACTTCGCCGGCGCGCAGGCCGGAAACCACTTCAATGCCTTCCCGGGAACTGCGGCCGGTGCGGATCCAGCGCAGCAGGGCGCGGTTGTCTTCCGTGAGGGTATAAATACCGGTAAGCTGCCCCCGGCGCACCAGCGCGCTTTCGGGAATCAGTACAGATTCAGAATCTTCCAGCCGCAGCAGTACATCGGCGTACATGCCGGTGCGCAGCGCCTCATTCACGGTATCAGCGGGAATTACGGCCTCGATGGTAAACTGCCGGCTCATCGGGTCGCCCGCCTGATTAATGCTGCTGAGCATCACTTCCTGATTTTCGATTCCGGCGGAGGGCACGCTGAAACGCACGGGCATGCCATCGCTGAGGCGGTTAATCATGCTTTCGGGCACATTGGCGCGGATTTTAAGCGCTTCGGGGCCGGAAATACTGAGCAGCGGCTGGCCGGGGGCGGCCAGATCACCGGCCGACATCATCTTCTGGCTCACGATGCCATCAAACGGCGCAGTGATGCGCGTGTAGGCCAGCATCTCATCCACTTCGGCCATACTGGCCTCTATCTGCTCCATGCGGGCCTGCATGCCTTCATACTGCGCGGTGATTTCATCCAGCTCGCTGTCGGTAGCGCTGTCCTCCTCGTGCAGATTCCGGATGCGCTCGTAGTTCTTTTCGACCAGCTCAAACTGTGCCTGCAGCTGCATCATCCCGGCTTCCAGCTGCATTTTCTGGGCCCGGATCTGATCATCCTTAATCCGTACCAGCAGTTCGCCTTCCTGCACGCGGTCACCTTCATCTACCCGCATTTCGGTGATGCTTCCCATCACAATGGTGCTGAGGTTGGCCTGATTCACGCTTTCGATGCGGCCCGGGAAGCGGTGGCTGGCCGTGGTCGTGGCCACTTCGGCGGTGCGGAGTTCGGCTTCCACCGGCGTTTGCGGCTCGGGTTCGGCGAAATCATCTCCGCAGGCCGAAAGCAGGCTTCCGGAAAACAGGGTGATGAGCAGCAGCGGCAGCAACGCGCCGGCAGATCGTTTGGAGAAAAAAGAGGCGGTATTCATGATGGTTGACTTGAGTAAAGGAGAGTTCATAATCGTTTTGAAATTGGAAAGCATGATGGGCGGCCTCATTCGCTGCCAAGCAGCATTTCGATGGCGGCCACGCTCATGTTGTAGCGGAAAATGGCGGCCAGCTCGCGCAGCCGGACTTCTGAAAGCCGGGTTTCGGCGGCCAGCAGGTCGGTGGTGCGCTCCAGGCCTTCCTCGTGGCGGTTCCGGCGGATGCGCGCGTTTTCTTCGGCCTGGGTGATGGCCTCGCGGCTCACGGCCATTTGCTTCTCCGCCTGACGCAAGGCCCGGCGCGCCTGCTCCAGCTCATTCTGCTGGGCAATCTGCTGCTCCTGAAGCATGGTCTCGGCCTGTCGGCGCTGTGCCTTTGCCTCCTGTGCCTTGCCGATTTGCTGAAAGCCCGAAAACAGATTCCAGCGCAGGTTGGCACCAATCATGTAGGAAGAGGCCTCGAATCCAAAGGCTTCATCATCATTCAGCTCATAGCTACCGAACAGGTTGAAGCTGGGTAAAAAGGAAAACTGCGCGGCCCGCTGCATGTCGGTCGCGGCGGCTACCTGATGATCAATGGCGCGCAGAAAGGCGTTATCCAGCGGCGTTTCCGCATCGGTGGCGGCTACTCCGGCCGGCCGGGCGGTGAGCGCATCGGTGGGCATCACCCGGCGGTCGCTGCCGTAGCCCAGCATAAACGCCAGCTGCTGACGCGCGGCCAGCAGATCTTCGCGGCTCAGCATGCCCTGATCCGCAAAATTCTCCGCCTGCTCCTCAAACGCCTCAGCCGTGGCCAGGGCTTCAGAAATCACCTCTTGCTTCTCTGCGCTCATGGTAGCGGTATAATATTGTTGCTTCACCTGAAAGCGGATTTGCTCGCGGGTGCCGCTGAGCTGTTCCCGCTGCGAGCGCAGCTGATTCCGGGCCGCCGAGCGCTGCTTGATGCGACCGGGATTCAGCACCGGCTGCTGTAGCTGAATTGCGGCGCTGTAATTCGGAAAAGCATCCGGGTTATTGAGGAGGTTGGGGGCAAAATCCTGCTCCGTTACCGACTGCTGCTTCAGGCGGAAGCCGAAGACATTCAGCGGGTCGTTGGTCCGCACAGCGTTGTACTCCAGTGAGAGCTGCGGCAGAAAAACGGCATTGGCCTGCCGCGAACGCGCCCGGGCGGCATCGACTTCAAAACCCGACTGCTGCACCGAAAAGTTGCGCTCCACGGCCAGTTCCAGAGCCTGCTCGAGGCTCAGTTCCAGAGGTTCCGCCTCTTGTGCCTGTGCTACCGGCAGCAGCAGTACAAGCGCGGCGCCCAGCAGACTCAGCCGCCGGAAAAACCAGCGCCGTCCGCCGGCTTCAAAACTATGATGAAGAAAAGATTGCATTTTTGAATGAGTATTTATGATGTATGGCTATGTAGTAATCTTATGGGCAAAAAAAGAGAAAAATTATATATCCAAAACGGGAAACTCTTGCGCAGCCCACTCGGGGTAGCCCTGTTCGAGGCGGGTCGCCTCAAAACCGTGCTCACGCAGCAGATGTACGGCCTCGTCGGCCATCACACAAAAAGAACCCCGGCAGTAGGCCACAATCGACTTATCGGCCGGCAGCTGATGCAGGCGTTCGCGCAGCTTATCCGCCGGAATCGAAATCGCGTTTTTGATGTGGCCCTGACGGTATTCTTCGGCCGGGCGCACATCCAGCAGCACAATATCGCTGGAAGGCTGTTCCAGCAGCCGGGCCAATTCCTGAATCGACATGCTGCTCAGGCTGTTACGCTCGGCGCGATAGCTGTGAATCAGCCTGGAAATTTCGGCATTTTGAGACATCCCGAGCCGGCGAAGGGCGCACATCACCTCAAACACCTGCTGGTTTGCCATGCGGTAAAAGCTGTACTTGCCCCGCTTTTCGAACTCCACCAGGCGGGAGGATTTCAGCTTTTGGAGATGCGCCGACGCGTTGGCAATGCTATGCCCGGTCTGCGCCGCCAGATACTCCACCGACGCCGGCCCCTGCGCCAGCACATCCAGCATATTCAGCCGCACCGGATGCTGCAAGGCCTTGGTCATGCCCGCCATTTCCGCATAAATCTGATGTTTAAACGCCTCAGTATCCATTGAAACTAAAAAAAGAAAAAGGGTGATAGCATCTGCCCCCGAACGAACATTGTTCTGAGAGCCGCGCATTTTTTTATCACGGCCAAGCTACAACAATTAAATCAAACAATCAATAGTGTATTTGAATGTTTGATTTTTTTCCTATCCCTAACTGCTCGCGTTTGGCTGCTCCCCCTTCTCCCCAACGCTCTCACACTCTATTTGCCCCGGGGACATTTCGACCGGAATGGGCGAAGCGCAGCGCCGCCCATGGAGTGGAGAAATCTGATAAAAATGGTGAATTATTATCGATCTCTTTGTCCACTTCCTCATTGTCTGAACTGTAATTTATATGATTAAATGATGACCATGATTTTTTCGAGGCATTGCGCCGTCAGGTGCAGCATATCGGTAGAAAAAAATTCTGCCCCCCACACATTCCCGTACCGTAGGTACGGTATATGGATTTATAGGCGGTTTACAGAAGCTGTAAATCAGGAGTCCTTTTCCCGGCGCATCAGGGCTACGCTTCGAATGCCTTCTCCGACCAATTAGAACGCCGCCTCACACAACCCACCATCCCCGCGACATTTCGAATTTTTAATACCGTACCGGTACTTTTGGTGAATATGACATCCTCGCTGAACGGTTC
>JBMCPG010000002.1:0-15686 GCA_048626035.1 Cyclonatronaceae bacterium | reverse complement strand
CATGATGAACACCGGATACTCATCGGTGATGATGAGCGCCGATTTTTGGGCCAACTCCTGAAATAAGGCCGGATATTCGCCCGCTTTTTCCTCCAGAAAGCCGTAATAATTCAGGCCTTTTTCGTCGGCCGTTTGCTGATGCGCCTGCATGCCCTGCATGGCAAACCAGTGGGAGCGGGCAGTCCGCCAGGGGTAATCGCAGCTCAGGCCTTCATAAATGAGCAGCGGCTTGCCCAGCTTGTTGGCCCAGGCCACCGCATACTCCAGGGCAAAATTATAGTGGAAGCGCCGGTTAATCTGCATCCAGTACAGCACGTACTCGCCGGACGCCCTGACTTCCTGCTCATTTCTTGTAAAAACCCGCTTGCTGTTGATATTCTTCATGATGAACGATGAATCAAAGTCTGAAATAAACGTTAAAAAAATGGCTCGAATGAGAGGTCATGCCCCGGAATAGCGCGGCAGCGCATCAATATAGCGCCCGGAATCTTCGCGGATTTGCCCGCGGTCTTCGTCCGATTTCTTGCGCAGCATGTTCAGCATGAAAGATACCCGGCCATTTTCCTCAAACGCCTCCTGATGTTTATCCACAAAATTCCAGTATAAATAGTTGAAGGGACAGGCTTTTTCGCCGTTTTTCTTGCTGACCGAATAGGCGCAGGATTTGCAGTAATTGCTCATTTTATTGATGTAATTTCCGCTGGAAACGTAAGGCTTGGAGGCCAGCACGCCGCCGTCGGCAAAGGTGCTCATGCCCAGCACGTTGGGCAGCACCACCCATTCCCAGGCGTCCAGATAGCCGTAGTGGAACCATTCCAGCAGCTTTCGAGGATCGGTTTCGGTAAGGTTGGAATAGTTGCTCAGCACCATCAATCGTGGAATATGATGCGAATAGCCACTTTCCCGCACCGGCTTCACGCACTCGCTGATGCACTTCATCTTCGACTCGCCCGTCCAGAACGACTCCGGGATATCGTGCTGAAAATCAAACGTATTGGCTTCGCGCACGTCGGGCATCATCGCTTCATAATAATTGCGGATATACTCCCGCCAGCCGATAATCTGCCGGATGTAGCCTTCCACCGAATTGATGGGCGCCGTTCCCTCTTCGTAGGCTTCCAGCGCCCGCTCGCACAATTCCTGCGGATGCAGCAGGCCGTTGTTCATGTAGATGGAAAGCGCGGAATGGTATAAAATGTACTCGTCCAGCGCCAGGGCGTCTTCATACGGCCCAAACTCAGCAAAGCGATGCGCAAAGAAATCGTCAGCCGCCTCCAGCGCCTGCGCCCGGTTGATGGCATAATTGAATCCGTCGGTACTTCCCCAGTGCTCCGGGAAACGGGCAGAAATTTCTTCCATCACTTCAAGGGTGATGGCATCCGGTTCGAAATCCACCGGCGCGGGCGGTTGCTTGCCTTTGGGCAGTTTCTTGCGATTTTGCTTGTCGTAATTCCAGTCGCCGCCCTCGGGCTTGTCGCCGTCCATGAGGTAGCCGGTACGCTTGCGCATCTTGCGATAAAAAAACTCCATCACGTAGCCGTCGGCAATTTTGGCCTTCCACTCCTGCGGATCGGACATAAAAAACGTATTTGGCAGCTCTTTCAACCGGTAGTCGAAATCGGCGGCCAGGCCTTGCAAAGCCTCCCGCGCATCCCATTCGGCCGGCTGCATATAGCTGACTTCCGCGTCTTTATGTGCTTTCAGCCAGCTCCGGAGCTGTTCTTCGAGCGCGATGCCATCATCCTTTAAATAGATGATGGGATGGCCGGCTTCGGCACATTCCAGGGCAAAATGCCGCTGGGCGCTGCGGTTATAGCTCAGCTTTTTCTGATGATAGGGCCGGCGGCGCGCTTCAGCATCCGATTCACAAAACAGCAGGGCGGTTTCTTCCGGCTGCGCCTGCATCTTCTCCGGAAACTGCGCCCGGCTCAGCTGATCAATATGTACAAAATGAAACTGCGTCGCTTCGGAGCCGGCGTTCAGGCGCTGTAAGGCATCATAAAAAGCGGGAGAGGAAGAAGCTAAATCAGGCATGTAAGCGAATAATTAATCCCGCCGGACAAAACGGGGTTGGTTGTAATTTAACCATCATAACTCTATACTATTCGGCAATCATTCACTTTAATATCTGCATCATGGCTTGTTTATGAAGCGTAAAAAATATGTTGGGTTTGCACTCATCAGCATTTCAATATCTGCCTTGGCCGGACTTCTGATCGTAGAAATAGGCCTGCGCATCGCCGATCGGGCGCAGCTCAAGAGCACCTGGCTGGAAATGCACGAGCGCGGCTTTATGATGAACCGCGCCGATACCGATGGCCTGCATACTCATAACGATATCCGCGTACGCTACCATCTTTCCCCGCAGCGGACCCGTGGCGGGGTGGTAAATGAGGAAGATATCAACATCTGGGTATTCGGCGATTCCTTCACCTTCGGCCTGCTTTTGGAAGAAGAAGACAGCTTTGTCCATTATCTCAACGAGCAGGTGGGCGAATACGCGCCGGACTCGGGTATCCGCTTCATTAACGCCGGCGTGGGCGGCACCGGGCTGGCCGACTGGCTGGCCTTTCTGGAAACCTATCATGATGAGCTTCCCATAGACGGCATTTTATTTGTGCATAATTATGATGATTTCGCCCGCACGCTGGCCAAAAATCTGTATGTGCTGGATGATGCCGGCGTGCTTCAGGAATCCCGGCGCTGGCGCGAGCGGAGCATCAAAAAAACACTCGATGAATCCCGGCTGTGGAAGCAGCTACAGGAAAACGCCCGGCTGTTCAGTTTTATGCAGTCTTTGTTTTGGAGCAAAGTCTACTTTGAAGACCTCTATGAGCAAAATAGTACCGTGATAAATCCTTACTCAGGATTTGAAACCATGACCGATTATCACGCTTACGCCCTCGAATTGATGCCGCATATTTATGAACGCCTGGCGCGGTTTTCGGCCGAGCAGCAGCTTCCGCTGTGGATCAGCACCACGGGCTTTATCGGCAAAGAAGAGTCCGATGCAGTCAATGAAGTAGTATTTAGCGAGCTTCCGGAAATCATCGCAAATGCCGGCCTCTACTACGAGGACATCACCCCGGAGCTGAACGCAAGAATCGCGGGGAATTACGATGCCATCCGGATTCCCGAAGATACGCACCCCAATGCGGCGGGCGCGGCGCTAATCGGAGAACTGCTTTGGGAGCGCAGCGGAGAAACGATACTAAAACACTTTTCCCCGCCGCTGTCCCGGAATTAGCCAAACGCGCTCAGTTTTTATCTGATATGGAAGAAGTATCGGAAGACTTGGAGTTTACGCGCTTTGCGACTGAGGCAACTTTTTGGGCCTCCGGCTCCGGCTTTTGTTTTTCCATAGCCGCTGCCCGGTCGCGGCGGAGCTTAAAATTAATATAGCGCAGGCCGTAAATTTTGTGCATCATGCGGTCGCGAAAGCGGATCGCTTCTTCAAGCTTTTCATTGTAGAGTTTCTTGAACTCCCGCTTGTTTTTAGCTTTCGGGATATAAAAAGTTTTATTCTTATTTACACCTTTTTCCGGCGAATAGCAGACCGAAAAAACGTGCTCTATATACTGCTTTCCGTTGCGCGTTTTTTTCTTCTGCGTATAGCTTATACCGTTATGCCCGATATTGCTGCGCACGCCCACATGCATGGGGCGGTCGTGATTTTTAGCAAAGTTTTCCCATTCTTTGAGATGCGCATCCCGGAACGCCACCGCTTTCAGCAGCGCCTCGTCCCGGCCCCCGTATTTCCCATCGCTGAAAAACTTGCTTACCTGCCGGCCATCGCGGCGAATGCGTACAAACCATCCAAAGGTATTTTTATCATGCTGATCGATTCTTGATATGTTTTTCATAGCTTTTGGTTTATAATCGGCTGTATTTCAAATACTTAAAGCAGTAGATATACAGCCGGCGTTGCTATTTATGATAATATATAAAATGTTTGGCAACCTACCGCGCAGAGCTGTGCAAAGGGATATTTTCCGTTACTGAGAGTCTGGCGGGTTAGAAGGCTCTTTTTCATAATCTGAAAAAATTATGTAGTATCCGGTAGCAAACTGTGATAAAGTACGGCCTCTTAAGACGTTTAGCAGAGCTATTTCATAAGCGACATAAATTTTATAATAACAATATGAAGCGATTGATAATTTATTCTATAAACGTATGTTTACTTGTGGTAATATAGCTAATTCACAAGCTTTATAAAGCCTGTTTTTTTACTTTTTTTAACCCCTCTGTTTTCAGGCGTGGCTAAAATATTTCATCAGGGGTTTTTCGGCAAATGGAAAGCATCGGCTAAGCAGCTTTAAGGTCTTGAGTTTTATGGTCGGAACCCAATGGGTACGGCGCTTTTGGGTGGCCTCGAACGCCACTTCTGCAATATCTTTTGGCCGAAGCGTAGCTCCAAAAATATCGAGCGTGCCCGCTTTATGCTGCTGGCTTGATATCATGTTTGTTTGAACATACAGCGGCATGATGTCGGTGGTGTGTATTCCATATTTTTCCAGCTCGATATTCAGGGCTTCGGTGAGGCCGCGCACGGCAAACTTCGAAGCCGAATACACCGCCAGATCCGGCACGCCGTACATGGCCGAAGCCGACGACATGCTCAGAATCGTAGCGCCAGGCGTCGTTTTCAGCAGCGGCAGCGCCGCATAAATCCCGATAATAATGCCTTCTACGTTAATGCGCATGGTGCGCAGCTGCTGCTCCAGGCTCACTTTTTCCAGCGGGCCCATATACATGATGCCGGCACAATTGAAAAGCGCATCCATTTTTCCGCCGGTATGTTCGCTGAAATGCGCCACCGCCTTTGCATACGATTCCTGGCTGGTTACGTCCAGGCGATGCAGGCAGCAAGCTTGTGGGTCGAGCTCGGCAGCCAGCTCCCGGAGCCCCTCTTCGTTAATGTCAAACAAGCCCACAAACCAGCCTTTTCGAGCAAATAACCGCGCTGTTTCCCGCCCGATGCCCGACGCCGCGCCGGTGATAAAAATACTTTTTGGCATAATACGTACAGCTTAAAGGGTGATGGCTTGGGCGGCCGGAAATTCCACGCCTTGCCTAAATCCGGTATTTGTCGAAATCTGGTCTCCGCTTCTCTAAAAAAGCGTTTTTGCCCTCGCGGGCCTCATCGGTCATGTAGGCCAGGCGAGTCGCCTCCCCGGCAAACACCTGCTGCCCCACCATGCCATCATCTACCATATTGAAAGCATATTTAAGCATGCGGATAGCCGTCGGGCTTTTTTCAAGGATTTCTCTGGCCATGCGTACGCCCTCGGCTTCCAGCTCTTCATGCGGCACCACGGCGTTTACCATGCCCATCTCATAGGCTTCCTGCGCCGAGTAATTGCGTCCCAGAAAGAAAATTTCCCGGGCGCGTTTCTGCCCGACCTGCCGCGCCAGCAGTGCTGAGCCAAACCCGGCATCAAAGCTGGCAACATCCGCATCGGTTTGCTTGAAAATAGCGTGCTCCCGGCTGGCGATGCTCATATCACAGACCACATGCAGGCTGTGTCCGCCGCCTACGGCCCAGCCCGGCACCATGCAGATCACGACTTTACCCATGAAGCGAATCAGCCGCTGCACGTCCAGAATATTGAGGCGCTGCCGGCCATCTTTGCCCTGATAACCTTTAGCCTGCCGCACCCGCTGATCGCCGCCGGAGCAAAAGGCATATACGCCGTCTTTGGCCGGCCCTTCGCCGGTGAGCAGAATCACGCCGGTGCCGGTATCCTCGCGCGCATCGAGCAGGGCATCTTCCAGTTCAAAAACGGTTTGGGGGCGAAAGGCGTTGCGCACTTCGGGCCGGTTAATCGCAATGCGGGCAATGCCTTCGGCTTTTTTGTAAGTGATATCCGTGTATTCCTTAGCGGTGCTCCAGTTCATAAATAGATGTAGGATTTAAAATAGAGAAATCAAAATAAGCGGCCCGGTATGCTGGGGCTACTTTGGTATAGTAACGCCAATCTGCAAAAGGTGCAATACGGAAAAGCGGTTATCCAAAAACGGTGCGCTTTACCCGACAAATTTTTATGCAATTAAGTTGCGATTAGGTAAATCCAGCCTTTGTTTTGTATATTATAAAATTATCAAAAACCGGCGGCTAAATGCTGCGGTCTGCCTATCATTCAGTTGCCTTAGACAGCATTATTTTTTCTCATGCGCCCCCGTATTATCTCTGCTCTGCTGCATGTTGGCCTTGCGTTTTCGCTGCTGTTTTCAGCGGCAGAGGTGAGCCGTGTGGGCTTGTTTGTAGCTGCTTCTTTTGCCAATAGCGACTGTGGAAACATGCTGTGTACCTGCGGAACAAGCAACAGTTGCGGTGATGCTGCCCATCCGGGAGAGAACGAAAATATAGCCGGTATTCCCCAACTTTTTGATGCCAGCGAAAATACTGAAACAACTTCTTGCTGCCCTTCAGAAGCAGCATCTTCTACGGACGAAGAAAACCTGCACGCCCACAAAGAGGCGTCGGTTTGTGGCTGCGGGCAGCTTCCCGGCGACGAGGACAGCGGGCTTATCAAGCCGCTCGAAAAAACCGTGTTTTTACCGGCAGCGCCCGGCCTTAAGCAGCCGTCTTTTCGTTTTTTGAAACATTTTTTGTATTCCAGTGCCCATCCCGCCTTCCCCGATGAGGTATTCCATCCTCCCAAATATGCCTGAGTAGTTTAGGATTTATCCCGGTATAGCCAGGGGCTTTCAGCTCGGCCCATTTACTATCGCTATGCCCTAAAACTATTTATAAAAAGGACGGCCCGGCCGCTTAATGCGCCCGGAGTATGCCCAAAAAACTTTCAGGTATTTTAAATCATGTACTTTTCCAATAATTGTTCAACTCGTAGCGGCTGTCCTGCGGCCGTTACGCCCTTCATTTGCTCTTTTTTTATGATGATGGCTCTCCTGCTCATGGCACTGCCGGCAACAAATGTAACCTTTGCCTCGTCGCCATTTGAGCACCCGAACCCCATCACCCTGCACACAAAATCAGATTCCAGAGTGCTTTCCGGCGTGGTGCGGGATGCCGAAACCGGCGATGTGCTTCCGGGCGCAACGCTTCAGCTTTCCGGTGGCGCTGAGCCGGGTCTGAATATGAACGACGTATCCGGCCCGGCCGGACAATTTCAGTTTGTGCTTCCGGATTCGTTTGCAGCTGCGGAAGACAAGCCGCTTCGGCTGAGCGTGAGCTTTATAGGATATGAGCGCATGCAACGTGATGTATATCCGCACGAAATTAACCAGGAAATGATTGAAGTGGCGCTCGTGCCGGCTACCTACGGCATGAGTCCGGTAAATGTGGTGGCGCATCACAGCATGCGCGCGCCGGCCGGCCGCCTGAATCCCGACGAAGCCAGCGTGCTTTCTATCGATTCGGGGGCGTTTTTGCGCTCGGCCGAAAACGTTTCCGGCGTGCGTCGCGGAGGGTTTGCCCTCGATCCGGTCGTGCGTGGCCACGGCGGAAGCCGCCTCAATATTCGCGTGGACGGGCTGGTCAGTTCGGCCGCCGCCTGCCCCAACCGCATGGATCCGCCAACCTCCCATATTCGCCTCAGCGACGTAGAGCGGGTCGAAATTCATCATGGCCCGCATGCGCTTCAATACGGCCCGGCCTTTGGCGGAACAGTTGATTTTGTGCGGCATTCGCCGGCCGATATGCGCGACAGGGCGCAAGCTTCGGGGCAGCCGCTTCAGGCCGATGTCCGCCTGGGCTACGAATCCAACACTGGCAACCGCATCAGCGATGCGCGGGTGAATTGGATTGAGAACCGCTGGAGCCTGATGCTCAGCGGCGGCCTTTCGGGCACCGACGACTACACCGATGGCGAGGGCCAAAGCGTACAATCTGGCTTCCATTCGTCTGATTATGGCATCGAAGCCGGTGTGCAGCTTAGCCAAAATCAGCGCCTGAGCGCAGCATGGAACCAATCGTTTGTGCGCGATGCCGATTATCCTGCGCTGAGCATGGATATGGCGATGGACGACACCTACAAGCTGAAGGCCGGCTATGCCTGGAACCTGCCTTCATCCGGCGGACTCCGGGAAATAAAGCTCGATGCCTACCACAGTTTTGTGGATCACGAAATGAATAATCATAACCGGGATAGTTTTGCCATGCGCGATGCCGTAGCCCTGGCCGAAACCGGCACCAGCGGCTTCAAATTCAGCGCTTCCGGGCTATATAGCAGCACGCGCTGGAACCTGGTGGCCAACCTGGATGATGTCATCATAGACGGCACCCGCTTTGTGGACTTCAAAACCGGCCCGCGTGCCGGCGAGAGCATGCAGTATAACCTGTGGCAGGATTCACGCATCACCAACGCCGGACTGTATGCCGGGGCCGAGCAGTTTTACGGGCCGTGGAGCCTTTCGGCCGGGGCGCGTTTCGACTACAACAGAGCCGACGCGCGCCATCCCGCGCCGCGTTTTGAGGGCCGCGATCTTAGCTCAGAACACATCAATATAAGCCTCAGCACCGGCGTGAGCCGCGAGTTCGGGACCCAAAACACGCTCAGCTTGTATGTAGGCCGCGGCGTGCGCAGTCCGGATGTTACCGAGCGCTTTTTGAATTTTCTGGCGGTCGGCCGCGATCCTGTCGAATTTGCCGGAAATCCTGAGCTCGAGCCGGAAATCAATAATCAGGCGGATATCGTGTTCGACCGGCGTTCGGCCAGCGGATTAGACTTCCGGCTGAACGCATTTGCCTCGCTCACGCAGGACTATATTTCGGGCGTCATTGCTCCGGAGCTGGAGCCGGTTGGCATGAACGCCCCGGCGGTGCGCGAGTTCAGAAACCGCGGCGACGCATTTTTTACCGGCTTTGAGGGCCGGTTGGGCTACGGTTTTTCCAATCTGCTGCGCGCTGAATGGAGCGCCTCGTACACCTACGGCGAGTACCTCAGCGGGAGCACGGCCGGGAGCGATGATGCCGGAGCGGTCGCCGAAATTCCGCCGCTGGAAAGCACGCTCCGCCTCAGCTCCGTACTCGGAAGCCGCTTCACGCCGCAGGCTGAAATCCGCCGGGTATTCCCGCAGGGCCGCTACGACGAGGCCTTTGGCGAAACCCGCACGGCCGGCTTCTGGCTGGTCGATATCGAATCCGGCATACGACTCTATCAACAGCTTGATTTAAATGCCGGCGTGCGCAATCTGTTTGATGAAGCCTACAGCGAGCACCTCAACCGCAGCTTTAACCCCGAATTTACCGGCGGCACCGGCGCGGTGAAGCTTATGGAACCCGGCCGCCGGGCCTTCGTGGAGCTCAACTGGCGCTTTTAATTTATTCTTAAGGTTGGGATAGGCCGCAATGCCATCACCCTGCCCGCTTTTTTCCGAGGGGTGCAGGGTGATGTTTTTTTAAGCTTCAATTCTTTTTCAGCCGGGCAGCGCTTCGTTTATCTTAGCGATAACAAAAAATACGTTTAATAATCAAGCTCTTAATGCCGCTTATAGAATCATCCTCCTACACGCCGCCCGCCGGATTCAAAAACGCACATCTGCAAACCATTTTCCCTTCGCTGTTCCGGCCGGTGCCTCCGGTTAATTACCGCCGCGAACGTATCGAAACGCAGGATGGCGACTTTCTCGACATCGATCGCATCATAAGAAAGAACGAGATTCCGGGATCGCTGGCCGTCATTTCGCACGGCCTGGAGGGCAGCAGTAGCCGCGTGTACGTGAAAGGCATGGCCGCCGCCTTTGCTAAAGCCGGCTACGACGTGATGGCCTGGAATTTCCGGGGCTGCAGCGGCGAGATGAACCGCTTGCCCAGGTTTTATCACAGCGGCGATACCGAAGATCTGGCCCGGGTCGTCGAACACGGCCGGGAATGCGGATATCGCGATATCGTGCTCGTAGGCTTCAGCATGGGCGGAAATATGTCGCTTAAATATGCCGGCGAGCAGGGCAGCCGGCTACCGGAGGAAATCCGGAGCATCATCGCGTTTTCGGTGCCCTGTGATTTGGCCACTTCCGCGCGGGCATTATCAGAGGCGGCCTGTGGATTCTACACCAAACGATTTATGCGCATGCTGAAGGCGAAAATAAGGGCAAAAGCTGCGCTCATGCCGCAGCATATTTCTACCGACGGACTCGAGCAGATGCGGGATTTTGCCGAATTTGATAACGCCTATACCGCGCCGCTGCACGGGTTTAAAAATGCCGAAGACTACTGGCACAAAGCCAGCTGCAAGCACGTGCTTGGCCGGATCCGGCGGCCGGCGCTGCTCATAAACGCCCGCAATGATCCGTTTTTAACGCCCGGGTGTTATCCCGTTGAGGCGGCCCGGAATCATCACTATTTATTTTTAGAACAACCGGAAACCGGCGGGCACGTCGGTTTTTTAGCATTTAATTCCCAAAACAGCTATTGGAGCGAACAGCGGGCCGTGGAATTTGCCGGCCGCAAGCGCTAAACGTCCGGCGACTCCGGCGGTTGTTTTTGCTCCCTCATTTCATCTTCCAGACGGGCGATTTCATCCTCAAACCGCGCCTTTTCGGCAGCATCTTTGCTCCCTTCATGCAGCTTTTTATAGACATCGATGGCTTTTTGATAGGCCTGCTGCTGCTCATAAATAAGAGCCAGCGTGCGCGTGGCCATCTCACTGCGGCGGGGGGGTGCCGTTTTTTCAGGCGGCGGCGTATTGGGGCCTTTGGGCGATTTTTTCTGGACCGGCGATATTTGCTTACGCCGCGAAAGCCGGCTGATGAGGCTGTCGTTATCCACAAAGAAAGAGCTGTCTGCGGTTTGCTGCCGCCAGGCCAGCGAAGGAGTAGCGCCCGGCGTATTGTAGTCTTCGGGCAGCCAGGCATCAAAAAGTGCCGGATGCTCAAAATAGTAGGGCAAGTGCATAAAAAACGGCGACCCCGGTGCATAGCTGCGCGCTTTAATGGCACATTGCAAGGCTTCATCTCCCTTTTCCTGCATCAGATAAAACCAGCCCAGCAAAAAATAGCCTACCGCATCGTAGCCGCGCCGCGTGAGGTGGCGTTCCAGCATATAAGTGGCTTTTTCCTGATCTTTTTCAAACAGGTCCAAATGGCTTTTAAGCGAGTCGGGCAAATTAAAAGGGAAACTTTTCATACGTCGCGCAATAGGGATTTAAATGATACAGCAAGCGGGTACGCGTGCGGAGCACCATGCCCCCTTGAGAAACGTCTTTTATTTGTGATGATGCCCGCTACCAGGCGCTGAGAGCATCATTAAACATATTCCGGGCAATCTGCTCCATGGCTTCCCCGGCCGCTTCCCGTTCGCCCTCGATAGGGTCTTCGTTAGGGTCGAACTCTGCGGTTCCGCTAAAACTCCGCTCCCACTCCGGCTCATCCTCACGTTGATATTTAAAACTGGCCCGCACCCGGATTTCTACCTGATTAAGGCCGACCTGCTCCTCGCCGGTAATACTGAAAGGCTGATTGCTGTAGCCCGAAATGCTTCCTTCCAGCAGCGCGTCGGCTTCGTCGGGTTCGGAAGAAAGCTGAAGCCGGCTTTGGTTCACAAAGCGACTGATAAGCGCTTCATTTAAATCGTCGGGTAAAAACGAAAGCCCACTCGAGGCGTTATCGGCAAAAAAAGGAATGTGGATCGTACGTACATCGGAAGGAATGGAAACCCCGCTGAAGCTATAGCTCATGCACGAACCCGTAGCTAAAAGGCTGCATAGGGTGATACCGGCCAGCCAGGCATAGGGCCGCCGGCAGCGGCCACTTCGAAGGGCATTAATCAGGAACAAGATCATATTGGTCGAGTTTTCGATACAGCGTGCGCTCGCTCATACCAAGCGTTTCTGCCGCCCGGCGGCGATTTCCCTCAAAGCGCTCGAGGGCCAGGCGAATCAGGAATTTTTCGGCCTGCTCCACCGAAGGAATATCATCGAGCTTGCGGAAATAGTTCATCAGATAATCCGGATCGTTGGCCTCCTCATGGTCAGGAAACTTATCTTCGGGATTGCGTTCGCCAATTTCATAGTCTTCGGCGCTGCTGCCCTCGTTCTCGCTACGGGTGTTTTTGGCCCCTGAGGCCAGCAGCGGATAGGTGCGCGCCGCTTGCTCGCCGCTCTGCCCCATGTTGTTATAAATAAAGCTGCCCAGCATTTTTTTCATGTCCGAGATTTCGGAGCGCAGATCCAGCAGGGCGCGGTAGAGCAACTCCCGCTCCTGATCGTTAAGGCGGCTGGAATCGCCGGGTTTATGCTGCTCTGCGGCCGGTTCAAATTTCATCGGCAAGTTGTCGGCCGCGCCGCTGTGCTGCCGGCCTTTGAGGTATTTACGCAGTTTTTCGGGCGTTATAAATTGGGAGCGTTCCAACACCACGAGCTGCTCGGCCACGCTGCGCAGCTCCCGGATATTACCAGGCCAGCGATAGGAGAGCAGCAGCTTGCGTGCATCATCAGAAAACCCCTGAAACACTGAATCGTATTTGCGGGCAAACTCTTCTACAAAACTGCGGAAAATAGCCGGAATATCTTCGGTACGCTCCCGCAGCGGCGGCAGATGTATGGTTACGGTATCGAGGCGGTAGTATAAATCTTCGCGGAAATGCCCCTTTTCGACATCATCCCACAAATCGCGGTTGGTAGCGGTGATGATGCGCACGTCGGTCGTACGCACCTGACTTGAGCCCACGCGATAATACTCGCCGTTTTCTAAAATGCGCAGCAGCTTAACCTGCACATTTTTGGGGGTATCCCCGATTTCGTCGAGGAAAATCGTGCCCTTATCGGCGCGCTCGAAATAGCCGGCCCGCGTGGTGTCTGCGCCGGTAAAGGAGCCTTTTTCGTGGCCAAACAACTCGCTTTCGATGATGCCTTCCGGAATGGCGCCGCAGTTTACGGTTACCAGCTTCTGATCGCTGCGATCGCTGAGGCCATGGAGCACCTTGGCCATCACGTCTTTGCCGGTTCCGCTTTCCCCGCGCAGTAAAATATTGATTTTTGTGGGAGCTACCAGCGCCGCTTTTTTCAGCACCAGCTGCAAGACCTGCGATTCCCCTATCAGGCGGTATTTATCTTTAACTTTCTGGATTTCGGCGGCGGTCATGTGGCATAATATTAGATAGATAATAATTAAAAAAAACCGTTTCAAAGGCGATTTCCGCCCGGCCGGGAAACCATCATCCTTAACTAAAACAGCTTGAAATAATCAGGCGAAGGTTGTTTCGCCGTAAAAGGCGCGGATAGAGCTTTTTCGCAGCGGGCGGGCTTTCAGGGTGGCCGAAGTCGCATCCGTGATTTCGACTTCTACATATTCGCCGCGCTTGTATTTCTGCGCATCAAACACTACCATTTTGTTGGTATCGGTGCGCCCGCTGAGCTGTGTTTTATCCCGCTTGCTCGGGCCTTCAACCAGTACCAAATGCCGTTTGCCGATTTCTTCGCGGTTGGCCTCGGCCTGATTCTTCATTTGTATATCAATGATTTCGCTGAGGCGGCGTTTTTTTACCTTTTCCGGAATATCGTCTTCATATTTGCGATGGGCCAGCGTCCGCTCTCGTTCGGAATAGGCGAACATATAGGCCAGGTCGTAGCGCACCTGCTTCATCAGCGATACCGTATCCGCGTGCTGGGCTTCGGTTTCCCCGCAAAAGCCGGTAATGATATCCGTCGAGAGCGACACCCCGGGAATAAGCGCCCGCATGCGATCGATGAGCGCCAGATACTGCTCGCGGGTGTAGGGCCGGCGCATGCGCTTGAGCATCTCGCTGTTGCCGGATTGAGCCGGAATGTGAATATAATTGCAAATATTTGGCCGCTCGTTGATGGCTGTGAGCAGCTCATCGGGAAAATCTTTCGGATGGGAGGTCGAAAAGCGGATGCGCATTTCGGGATCCACGTCGCTGGCGCGGTACATCAACTCGGCAAAGCTGACACCATTATCGTTATAGGAATTTACGTTTTGCCCCAGCAGCGTTACTTCTTTGTAGCCTTCTGCGCTGAGCGCCGAAATTTCGGCGATGATGCTTTCGGCCGGCCGGCTGCGCTCCCGGCCGCGGGTAAAGGGTACTACACAAAAAGAACACATATTATCGCAGCCCCGCATGATGGATACAAAGGCCGTTACGCCATTTCCGGTGGTTCGCACCGGGGCAATATCGGCGTAGGTTTCTTCGCGGGAAAGCAGCACGTTTACGGCATCGCGGCCATCATCTACTTCCGAAAGCAGGTTCGGAATATCGCGGTAGGCATCGGGGCCGACCACGAGATCGACGAGCTTTTCTTCATCTAAAAACTTTTCGCGCACGCGCTCGGCCATACAGCCCAGCACGCCCACAATTTTTTCCTGCTTCTTTTTGGTGCGCAGCGAGCGAAAATATTTGAGGCGATCCCAAACTTTGCGCTCGGCATTGTCGCGGATGGAACAGGTGTTAACAAATACGATGTCGGCTTTCTCGGCGCTCGGTGCTGCCTTATGGCCTTGCTCGAGCATAATAGAATTCACGATTTCGGAATCCGCGAAATTCATCTGACAGCCGTAAGTTTCTATAAAATATGTTTTGGAATCCAAGAGGAAATACCTGTTTAGATGCGTGTTGAAAAAAGCAGCTGTTTTAAAGCTTAGGTCGGAAAACGTGCCTGTGGGTAAGGCCTAAAATACGAAATTAGGGCACAAGGCGGAAGTCATGCCTGCGCGGCTTCAAGGCGCAAAAATATGCTTTGTGATGGCGTTCAGGCCGGTGGCAGATGCCGGCTGGCAAGCTGTCGGAGCTGGTGCAGGTTTTTGAGCCCGCGCTGCACCGAGCTTTCGTCGGGGAGCAAGGTGTCGTCCCCGCTATCGTCGAGCAGCGCATAGCTCCAGCGCTTCATTTCGGCATCCAGCGGATCGATGAGCGGCAGGATGGCATCCGCCTCGTGCTCAAGCACATCATGATGCAGGGTGTAGAGCTGGGTGTTGATACGCTGAAAAAGCAACATCAGTCCGGAAATAAAGCGTTCGTCGTTGCTTGTTTCGTAGCGGTTGCGCAGGTTCTGAAACGCCTGCACATTCAGGATAAGGCGATGTATCCGCGCGGCAATTTCATGGCGGTCGGGCGGGGTTTCGGCCGGGGAAGCAGAGCCGGCCTCATCGCTTAGCTCGTAGCGGCGGCGGTTGTAGTCCAGCCGCTGCACGGCACCAAGGGCTAATACCCGGGCCGCGTTCCAGAAATGGGCGGCGCCGGTATCGGAGTTGGAGGAAGACGAGGCGTTGGAAGAATCGGACAACATAAAAGCCGTAAAACGAATGAAAAAGTTATTTTTGCTCAGCCTGCATAATGCCTTTAGGCCAGGTATCGGGCTGCTGCCGCCATTTGGTGAGCAGTTCTGCATCGTGCTGTGCTACGTAGCCAAACTTGATGCCGGCTTCGAGCAGGGTTTCATAATCGGTGAGCGAATGAACGGGAATACCAGCCTGTTCAAACTTTTGGCGCGATAAATCGAAGCCGTAGTTAAAAATCGACACCAGGCCCATCACTTTTACTCCTACAAAATCCAGGGCGTTGGCTACGGCCAGGGCCGATTCGCCGGTGGATATAAGGTCTTCAATAATGATGGCGCGCTCACCTTTTTGTACTCCGCCTTCGATCTGGTTGGTGGTGCCGTGCTGCTTAGGCTTGCTGCGCACGTAGGCCATGGGCTTTTCGAGGCGGTCGGCGATCCAGGAGGCGTGCGGTATGCCAGCGGTAGAAGTGCCGGCAACAACGTCTA
>JBMCPG010000001.1:0-16566 GCA_048626035.1 Cyclonatronaceae bacterium | reverse complement strand
CTGCTAATGGTTTGATGGATGCCATAGGTGGAGTTCCTTTTTATGTTTTTAGTTAGATGTGTGTTGCGGTGATGGGTTCAAAAGCATTTTAAAGCATTAAGAACTGCATCACGTTTTTATTGTGATATTGAAATAGTAGAAAAAACCGTGCCAAAGTACCGCTGCCTGACTTCTGCGCCAGCCGGAATCATTTTGACAGCACCGGCTTAGCTGTAGATTTATTTTTTGTCACGCACGGCGCTGCTACGGTGACAAAAGTGCATAGCTATGCGCCATAAACGGCAGTTTTACGGCTTATTCGGGCGGGCGGCAGCTTCCGCATCGAGGGCCTGCACAAGCTTTATAAACTCCTCGGGATAAAGCTGATCGGGGCGTTTAGTTAAATCGAAAGCAAATGCGGCCCGCCGGCCCGCATCTTCGGGAAGCAGCGGCCTGAGGCTGTTAGACAATTTTTTCCGCCGCTGATTAAAGGCCATGCGCACCACCTGCTTCATGCGCGCCAGGTCTATCGGCAACCGCTCTGCCGCCGGCGTAAAAGCCACCACCGAGCTCTCAATCTTTGGTTTGGGATAAAAGGCATGCCGGGAAATCGTAAACAAATACTCAACGCTGCCCAAAAGCTGCGCTTGCACACTCAGGATGCTGTACGATTTGCTGCCCGGGCGGGCTACAAGGCGCTCGGCCACTTCCCGCTGCATGGTGAAAACCGCCCGGCGGAACAAGTCTGCGGCATCCATCACCTTAAATAAAATCGGGCTGGTGATATTATAAGGTATATTGCCGACGATAACGTGCTCTGCGCCGGGGCGTATGACCTCTTCCCAGGGCATTTCCAGGATATCGGCTTGTTTTACCTGCGCCTGCGGAAGTGTTTCGCCCAGTATTCTGACGGCCCGGGAATCGGTTTCCACGGCAATCACATCATCATACATATCCAGCAGCCTTTTGGTGAGCGCGCCCTCGCCCGGCCCTATTTCCACGACACGTTCGCCGGGTTTGGCCTGGGCGGCAAGGGCCAGATTATATAGAATATTAGGATCGCGCAGAAAATTCTGCCCCAGGCTTTGTTTTGGTTTCAGGCTCAAAAGGAAAAAAATGAAAAGTGAAGAAGAAGAAATTGTGGCTACAAGGTCCGGCCCCGGCTTTGTTTCACGTCCGGAATGATAGTATTTTGCCTACGGGCCCGGCAAGTGCCTTTGCACTTGGCTGGCTTGCTCATTCCACGCGGCGTGTTATACTATTGTTGCGCTGTGCGCCGACCCACTAAAGATAGCAGAATTGCATGGAAATATTGAATCCGGCTGAATATACGCGAAAAGTTGGACTCGAAACGCTCGAAAAAACGCTGAAAAAAGAGGATGATGGCGTTAGCCTGAGCATCGGGTTTCCCAGGGAGCGCTCCAACGACGAGGCGCGGCTGTCGGTAACGCCGGGCGGCGTTTCGGTGCTGGTTGCCAACGGGCACGAAGTATTTATCGAGCGCGAGGCCGGGCTGGGCGCGCGCTACACCGATACCGACTACTCCGAGGCCGGGGCCACGATTTGCGATACGGCCCGCGAAGTATATAAAAAATGTGAGTTTGTAGTGAAGGTCGCCCCGCCGGTAGCCGAAGAGTTGGAACATTTCGAACCCGGCCAGATTCTGCTTTCGGCCGTCCATCTGGGCAATGCCGGTAAGGAATATTTCCAAACCCTGATCCAAAAAGGCATTACCGGAATTGGGTTTGAGTTTATGCAGCTGCAGGATGGCTCGTTCCCGATTGTACGTATGATGCACGAAATTACCGGCTCTATGTCGGTTCAGATTGCGGCGCATTATATGGAAAGCTCCGTTTTGAACCAGGGGCAGGGCATTATGATGGGCGGCATTTCGGGCGTGCCCCCGGCTACGGTCGTTATTCTGGGCGCCGGCATTATTGCCGAATATGCCGCCCGCACGGCCCTGGGCTACGGCGCACAGGTGTTTGTGATGGATAACGATCTCGGCCGGCTGCGGCATCTCGAAAATGCCCTGAATCGCCGCATCATTACCACCATGGCCAATCATCAGTATCTTAATTCGGCTACACAGGCCGCAGATGTAGTGATCGGCGCAGCCCTTGTGGAAGGCCATCGCGCGCCCTGCTGGATTACCGAGCCGATGGTAGAAGCCATGAAACCGGGCAGCGTTATTGTCGATACGGTTATTGATCAGGGCGGCTGCATCTCCACCAGCCAGCCTACCCGGCACAGTAAACCCGTATTCACCAAGCACGATGTGATTCATTATTGCGTGCCCAATATTCCTTCCGGGGTGGCACGAACGGCAACCTCGGCACTCAACAACGTAATTGTGCCCTTTCTGCTGGAAATTGGCGATGAAGGCGGCTTTCAGGAGGCGCTCTGGACCAATCATAGCTTGCGCTCGGGCACCTATATGTATAAGAAAAATCTGACCAAAAAAAGCATTTCCAGATTTTACGATATTCCTTTCCGCGATATCGAAATGCTCATTGCCAGCCGCATCTGAGCTTCCGGCTTCCATTCCCATCATCTTACACACTGGCCTATGCGTTTTTTCAGGGAATTACTTGAGGGCGCCGAACATATCGCCTTTCCGGCTACCTGCGTAGCCTGCGGCGAAAGCCTGCCGGCCCGAACGCAATTTTTATGTGATGTCTGCGCAACAGGTCGGTTTGAGGACGCCAACCCCACCAATGCCGACACCTGCGATACGCTCATTCTGCCGCAGGGCGTGGCCTTTCAGGATGCGATATGGCATTACGATAAAGCCGGTGCGCTTCAAAAGCTGATGCAAATGCTCAAGTATGAAGGTATGGCGGGCGTTGGGCGCGAGCTGGGCGAACTGGCCGGGCAGCGTATTATGCAACGGCATGTTCCGCAACGTTTTGCGGAAGCCGGGGCTATAGTGCTACTGCCGGTGCCGCTTCATCCTAAACGAGAACAAAAGCGCGGTTATAATCAGGCGCGGGAAATTGCCGAAGGTATTGCAACGGTGCTGAAATGCCCTGTTGCCCCGGCGGCGGCGCTCATCCGAAGCCGGAATACGGCCACCCAAACCCGCTTCAGCTTCAGCAAACGCATGGAAAATTTGAAAGATGTGTTTCAGCTTGCCCAAGCCGACGTATTTACCGACCGCGCCGTACTTATTATAGATGATGTTTTCACCACCGGCTCTACCTGCTTTTCCGTGCACGAAGCGCTGCAAAAAGCGCAGCCGGCCACAGTTGGAATTTTTACGATTGCCCAGGCATAGCAAATGCCGTTCAATTAAAAAAAGAGGAACTTAATATGAGTAATGAATCGATTGCAGAAAAAATTTGAAAGAAGTTATGAATGGTGAATTATTTTGACCGCTGACCGCTGACCGCTGACCGCTGACCGCTGACCGCTGACCGCTAAAAGTCTTTGAGAAGGGAAGTCAGTCAGGCGAGCCTCACTCTTCTTCCCGGCGGATTTCGGCGAGAATATCCATGCCGGTTTCTCTTTCCATCATCATTTCGGCAGCGCGGTCGCCCATACTTGCCGAGTGCTCCAGTTTCATAGAAAGCTGCACGTCTTCCCGTTTTTGGCCGTCGAGAGAAGTCAGCGTGCCTTTAAATTGCACGTAATCGCCGTGAAGCTGTGCAAAAGCGCCCAGCGGAGCCGAGCAGCCGCCCTCGAGCACCTGCAGGAAGCGCCGCTCAATTTTGGTACAAACGGCGGTATCGGGGTCGTTGAGCAGACGCACAGCCCGGCGGATATCAGGTTTATCGGCCCGGCTCATGATGGCTACCGCACCTTGCGCGGGGGCGGAAACCATCCAGTCCAGAAACGCAGAAATATTGCCTTCCAAGCCCACACGCATGAGGCCGGCGGCGGCAAAAATAGCGCCATCCCATTTGTTTTCGTTGAGCTTGCGCAGGCGGGTATGCACATTCCCGCGAATATCGGTGAGCTGATGCCCCGGATAGCGGGAAAGCCACTGCCCGCCACGGCGATAGCTGCTGGTGGCGATGGTCGCCTCATACGCTGCATCATCCAGAAACGAAGCATCTTTGCGGGCTACAAGCACATCGCGGGGATCATCGCGCTTCATGATGGAGCTGACTTCCAGGCCTTCCGGCGTGGCGGTGGGAATATCTTTAAAGGAATGCACGGCTACATCAACTTCGCCGCGCAGCAGGGCTTCATCCAGCGCTTTGGTGAACACGCCCTTCCCGCCCAGCATAGGCAGCGGCGTATCGAGTACCTGATCGCCCTCTGTTTTTATAAAAACCAGCTCAGTCGTAAAGCCGTGTGCCTTAAGTCCGGCGGCCACCTGTTCGGCCTGCCAGGTAGCTAAAATGCTGTCGCGGGTGCCAATGCGGATGGTTTTATGCGCCATGAAAACGTTCGGAATTAAAAAAAACAGTCGATAAAAGCGGGGGCGAAACTCAAACCTGATCGCCAATTTTATACATTTCCTGAATAACCCGCGCAATGTCGTCGCGGCCTTGATTTTCGCGCAGATGCTGTATGGAGTGGGCCACAATTTTATTTACGATACGCTCGGTAAGATGATCAACTTCGCTCATGGTATCGTCGGCCAGTTTATGCTTAAAGCGGGCCAGCTCCTGCTTGCGTATGGAGTCGAATTTGCTGTTGAGGGCTTTAATAGTAGGCACAACCCGCAGTTGGGAAAGCCAGCTGCAGAAATCTTCAAAACTTTCGGTAATGATTTGCTCTACCAGCGGGATGTTGGCCTCCCGCTCGCGGAAGGTTTCATCGAGCGTATCGCTGAGCATATCCATATTTACCAGATCTATGAACGGCAGGCGGCCGACCTCCTGGGCGATATTACGCGGCACCGATAAGTCGATCATCATTTTAACCGGGCCATCGGGGTTGCATAAATCCAGATGCCCCAGGTTGATGACCGCATGCGGCGCCCCGGTAGCTACGATAATGAGATCGGCGCGGGCAATTTCGATATCAATATTTTTCATCGGCGCAACCTCAACAGGAAAGCGCATGCTCAGGCGCTCGGCCTTGGTCATATTCCGGTTGATAACGGTAACATCAGAGGCCCCCATAGCGATGAGGTTTTTGCAGGTAACCTTGCCAATTTTTCCAGCTCCGATCAGCAGCACTTTCTTGCCCGTGAGTTTCTCCATGCTGCGTTTGGCAAGTTGTACAGCAGCATAAGCGGTAGAAGCGGCACCTACGCCAAGGTCTGTTTCGTTGCGGGAGCGCTTGTGCGTTCTGGAAATGCTTTGCATCAGGCGATGCAGCGTGGCGTCGGCCATGCCCATATCGGCAGAAAGTTTGTAGGCTTCTTTGACTTGCTTGATGATTTGCAAATCGCCCAGAATTTGTGCCTCCAGCCCTACGGCAACGCGGTAGATATGGCGAACGGCATCTTCTCCGTGCTTGATGAATCCATGTTCCTGAAACTGCTGCATACTGCCACCGGCGTGTTTTACAAAAAGAATACAAAGCAGCTCTGCATCCGAGCTGGTTGCAAAAATTTCGGTACGGTTGCAGGTGGAGAGAATCAGCATACCGCCAATGCCCTGCTCGCGGGCGTCAGCCAGCATAGCCTGTTGCTGCTGCCAATTGAGGCTGAAACACTCGCGCACGACTACATCAGCCTGCTGATGGTTGATGCCAACGGTGATGAATTTTTCTAATAGTATGCTTTTATCCATAAAACAAGTATGCTTTGCCTTACTTGGGCGCTTCAGAGAATAGAAGCGCGGCTAAATAATAAATAATATTGAAGGATACGATAAGGCTAAAAGGAAACCGCTGAGGGCGTTTAATTTTCGGCCCCGGCGGGTTCTTTCACTTTTCCATGGTCGGCAACGTCGGCGGCCTTGCCGTTGGTATGCTGGCCGTTTCCATTTGTGGCCGGTTCGGAACCGGCGGCTTTAATCTGCTGCTTGGCCTTCTCCATTACCTCTGCTTTCGAGGCTTCTTTAGAGCCCGAGGAGGCCTCCAGGGCCGTAATGCGCTGCGGTTCAGCCAGCGTATCAGCCATAATTTTCTTGACTTCGTCGCCCAGAGCTTTCATAAACAGCGGATGATCGTTGATGCCAGACATCACTTCGAGGCTGTCGATGTGCAGGCCTTCATCTTCGATATCCTCGCGCAGTTCTACATTCAGCTCCATGGCGGTTTCGATATGGTCGGTTACAAAAGCTACGGGAATCATCACTACATGGCGAATGCCGTAGCGGATGAGGCGGAACACCAGATCCACAGTGTTGGGCTGCGTCCACTTTTGCGGGCCTACCCGAGACTGATAGCCCAGCCAGTAGGGCCGGTCGTAGTCGCGCATTTCCATCACCGATTCTACCGTGGCTTCGATCTGCTTGGTGTAAGGGTCGCCACTTCTGACTTCGGCCAGGGGCGTGCCGTGGGCGGTAAATACAAAATGCGTTTTATCGCGATGTTGCTCAGGAATACGTTCCAGGGCCTGATCAATCCGCTCGTTCATGGCCTGCAGGTAATCTTTGTTCTGATAGTATTCCTTCACTACAAACTCGCGCCAATTGGTGTGCTTGTCGAGGGCGTGCTGCTTTTTGCGAATCACTTCCCAGTCGCGGAAGCTACTTCCGCTGGTCGTCCAGGAAAACTGCGGATAAAGCGGTAAAAGAACGACACGATCGATGCCATCGGCGCGCATATCTTCCATCGCCTGCGTGGCAAACGGCAGCCAGTAGCGCATGGCCGTATAAACCTTCACATTGTGCTGGGGCAGCTCCTTCTTCAGGTGCTTTTCCAGGGAGCGGCGCTGCAATTCGGTGAGGCCGTTGATAGGAGAGCAGCAGGTCGAAACAACTTTATTTTTGCGGTTAAAACAATGCTTGCTGCCGGTACACCCTCTGGTACAATAGTTAATTTCCTGATAGTTTTCGACGATTTTTTTGGAGCGGATCGTCGAAATCAAGCTTGCCAGGCTGTCTTGTAAAAAGCCGCCTCCCAATCGAATAATGTCTTCGTCGCGGAACAGGTTATACAAAAACGTCTTAATATTATCTTCTGATGTAGGCCCGCCCAGGTTCATCAGTACAACGCCAATGTTTAATTTTTTTTCGCTCATGTCGAATGCGTGTGTCAGGTTGCAGTAGTAGATTAATTATGAAAGCGTTCAGTGGGAAAAAAAGCCCTGAATTGAACAGAGCCAAGATTCATTTTTTTTGTGAAGAGTGAATGAAGAATGCCGCAGATGCGGCTCTAATCATATAATCGAATGCTAATATATGATTATAACGCAAAATCGCGGCACATTGTGCTCTTAATTAGAATTAATCTATATTAAAAACACCAGCGTTTGCCTTTTCAGCGGCTTTCAAAGCTGGTTTAAGGCCGCCCGATGGGGCTGCTTCTGCGCTCTAAATCGTTGAGGCCAGGAAGCATCTGGAACAAGCTCCGCATCTGCGAATCATTGACCCGCAGGGCAAAGCGGAAAAATTGAAAATCGCCGAATGGATTCCATTCAAAGCTCATCGTCCAGCAGTGCAGGTTGCGATCTACGGCAAAGCGCGAGGGCGTGAGTTCTTTTTCCATAAAGTCGTAGCCCAGCGAAGTGCGCAGCCGCCAGCCGGGCGTGAGCTGGAGCTGGATGTTATCGGCATTCAATACGGCCGAGCGGGTCTGGTTTTCAAAGGTGGTGAACCGCCAGGAATAGGAGAAGCGCAGCGAGGCCGACCACGGCACGTTAAAGGGCATTCCCGCCTGCTGGTTGTAGTTGGCATCTGTAGGGTAAAAGCGGCTTTGATCATAGGGATCGTAAAAATGCGGATAGAAAGAAGGCCCGGCCTCCATACGCGGGCCGCCCTGACCGCCGCTAACCCGGGTGCTGGCTGTTAGGCTGTAGCTGGTGAGCCGCGCGAGCCGCCGGCTGTCTTCCCAGATGAAGGTGTCGATTGCCCGGCCCAGCGAATCCTGCGCGTAGAAGTTGAAGCTTGCGTTGGCGCTGAGGCGGATGTTCTGCACGATATTGGAAGAGAGATTCAGGCTTAGCGGACTCAGCTTAAATTGTTCGGCAGCAAAGTTATAGCTGCTGCTGGCGCTGAGGTTGTCGATCAGGCGGATATTGCGCTCGCTGCTCTCGCCGGTAGAATCGCGGCGCACCTGCTTGGTTTCCAGAATATTATTCAGAGAAAAAGAAATCGAGCGCTGTTCGCCACTGCGCGGGCCGCCGACTACGCCGCCTTCAAAAATAGAATAGCGCTGCGTGTTGCCGAGGCTGTCGCTCTGCACATCGCGGTAATACCCCCAGAAATCGCTGCTGAAATCCGGCTGATACGTAAACGATACGCTGGGGCGCAGGGTATGCCGCAGGCCCTGAAACGAACCAATGCCGGCCTGGGAAATGCCGTAAATGGTGGTATTGGCGCTGGCCGAAGTGTTAAAATCCCGCCCGGTGGTAAAGCCTCGCTCAAGGCGTTCTTCTATGCGGTTGGTTTCGGGGTTAAATTCCTTGCGGGTGGTTTGCGGGTACCAATATTCGTTGATGCTGAAATTGGTGGAAACGTTCAGGAACTCGCTGGTTGTGAGCTGGGTGGTCATGCTGGCTTGTTGGGAAAGCCCGTAGCGGATGTGGCCGATTTCTCCGGTTGCATCACGGTAGTCTGATGGCGAAAATATGCCCTGAAACCAATTAATATCCGAGACCGGGTTGCCTTCTTCATCTTCTTGCGGCCGGAAATTATAGCGGGATGTAAACCGCCCGCTGTAGGAAATATTGAGGGTTTCGTACCAGCTTGCATCGCTGCTGCGGCGGCGCTCGAACGGGCTGAAGCGCCGGAAACTGTAGTTGGCATCCGGGCCCTGAAGCTGCACACGGTTGTTGGCAAAATTTTGCGATTGCTGCATGGAAATGCCCAGGGTGTAAAGGCCGTCGGGCTGGCGATAATTATAGGAAGCCCGCGAGCTGGTCGTGGTTTCGGCGCGGTCGTTCACATCATACGAATTGCGCTGGTAGTAGTCGCTGGTGCGCAGGTTGATGTTGGCCGAAAGGCTGGCATACGGATTAAAAGTCTGCTGGTGGGTAAGCTGAAGCCGGTTGTTAACAATCCGGGTGAAATCCGGGTCGGTAGATTCCAGCCCGCGCTCCCGCGAGTAGCCCAGCCGCAAAGAGCCGCGATACCGGTCGCGTTTGGCGTAGTTCAGTTCACCATCGGCAAAGTAGGTGCCCGAAGTGTAGATGCTCGTGCTGATGCTGCCGGTCAGGTAGTCGTTAAAATACTGGAACCAGCCAATGTTTTCGATGCCCAGCCCGCGAGTGTTTTGATCCTGCCGCGCCAATGAGGGTTCTAAAAGCCCGGAACGATTGCGCTGCAACCGGTTGGGCAGGTAGCCAAACGGAAAGATGAAGGGATACGGAATATCCAGGAAAAAGAGCTGCGCCCCGGTAAAAAAGACTTCTTCCTCGTCCACGATTTTCATGCGGCTGGCGCGGATGTAATAGTGCGGATGATCCAGGTTGCAGCTCGAGTAAATCGCGTCTTCGATAAATACGACGTGCCCGGCCGGCGCTTTTATCTTGCTTCCGCTTACTTCCCGGCCATCTACCTGGGAGCGGGCGACATCAAACTTGCCTTTTTCGGTGGCAAAATTAAACATGATACGCCGGCTTTCCACCTCTTCACCATCCCGGGTAAGCGTAGGGATACTGAGCGTGTCTACCGGGGCATATTGCTCGCCTTTGCGCGTTATCCAGCGCCGGTAGAGCGCCGAGGCATCGAGGGTATCGAGCGGGAGGCGGCGGGCTTGAGCCGTGGCCAGGTTTTCGTCTAAATTCAGGGAAATGCGGCCGGCGGTGAGCTGTCCGGAAGGGTGTTCGATTTTAGCGTTGCCGAACAGCCGGGCAATGCGCTCCTCGTCGAGCCGGATGACCAGCGAATCGCGGGCGCTGAAGTTTATGGTTTCGGTGATGCCGTCTTCTTCTGATGAAGCCGGAGCACCGGGCGGGGGCGTTTGTGGGGCGGCCGTGGTATCTGCGGCCGAATCTACAGGCGTAAACTCGACGGGTTCCGGGGGCGGCGTTTCCGAACTTTCGGTGGTATCCGGGGCGGCCTGCTGGAATCCGGGCATCATCCGGCCGGGCCCGGTGTTTTCGGGCGCTGCGGCTTGTACTTGCGCGCTGAGCAGTAAAAAAACGGCGTGGAGCAGCCCGGCAACAAGGCCGGGCCGGAAGTTAAAAAGCAACAAACGCACAAGAAGCAGTATCAAGGAAAAGACAGAACAGATTTAAGGGGAGTCAGTGCTTTTTAAACCGGTACCGGCCTTGGTTTACAGATGTTCCAGGGCGAGGGTGGCACTGCCCAGAATGGCGGCTTCATTGCCCAGCTTTTCGGGCAGCAGCTCGAAGCCCGCACGAAACGGGGGCATCAGTCGCTCCATAGCCGCATTATATGCAGGTTCGAGAATCCATTTGCCCGCTTTAGCTACGCCGCCGCTAATCACATATTTATGAATATCGAGGGTATGGGCATAGCTCACAATCGCATAGCCCAGCCGCCGGCCGGCATCGGCCAGAATTTGGGCACCCAGCGGATTTCCGGCTTCGGCCGCTTCAGTAAGATGATGCGGCTCAAGTTCTTCGAAATGCCCGCTAAAGCGTTTGTAGAGCTCGTTTTCGGGATGCTTGATAATTTCTTCGCCGGCCCGCTTGCTCAAAAACCGCTGGCCGAGGTAGGCTTCAATGGCGCCGGGAACAGGACTGTTGCACATCGCGCCTTTGTAGTCTATGGTTACGTGCCCGAGCTCGCCGGCAGCTCCGGTTGCGCCCCGGAAGACATCATTATTTATGATAATACCGCCGCCTACGCCGGTACCGAGCGTTATCATAATGAAGTGCTCAAACGGAGCGCCGGCACCAAAACGAGCCGAGCCCAGGGCCATCATGTTGGCATCGTTTTCTACCAGGCAATCCAGGCCGGTGCGTTTTTTGAGCTCTTCAGAAAGCGTAACATGCTCCCAGCCGGGAAGGTTGGGCGGGTTGGAAACCGATTTCCGGTCGAGGCTTATCATGCCCGGCGCTCCAATGCCGGTGCCTTTAGCCTTTGCGGATTCGGGCACCTGCGCCATCACCGCTTTAATAGCATTTCCAATACGGTCGAGCGTGGCCTGAAGGCCCTCATGGGCATACGTTGGCTCGCTGTGATGAAAAAGTAACCCTTGGCTGGCGTGCACCAATCCTGCTTTTACGTTGGTGCCGCCAAGATCTACCCCGATTGCGTACATATAAATTAGGTTCTCTATGAAATATTAAGATGATGTGGATAACAAACAATACGGCTGTATGATGGGCTGACAAGCCCTACAGCTCTTCTTCATTAATGTGGTAAATGACTTCACTTTCCCGGCGCATGCCGTATTCTTCGCGGGCGATGCGCTCGAAGAAAAGCGGCTGTTTTTTTATAGATTCTATTTGGGCCTCAAGCTGGCGTGTTTCGCGCTCTAACTGCTCTATACGCTGCTCTACAGCTGCTTTTTCCTGGCTGATCTGGTAGCGCGCATACAGGCTGTAGCGATCTACAAAACTGAACCACAAGAGTGCGAAAAGCACAAAAACGCCCAATAAAAAAGACGTGCGCCAGCGCAGCGGATTGAGCACCGACAGGCGGCCCGGGCGTTTGCGTTTGGATTCAGTA
Organism: Cyclonatronaceae bacterium; assembly: GCA_048626035.1. GTDB lineage: Bacteria > Bacteroidota > Rhodothermia > Balneolales > Cyclonatronaceae > Cyclonatronum. The sequence continues at coordinate 4,939 of JBMCPG010000001.1, read as the reverse complement.
GTTGGCATAGGAAAAAAACTGCGTTTATGGCTTTTCGGCATACTGTTCTGAAATTGCATATTTTAGCAGCATGCCGTATTTATTTTTATGGCTTGTGCATCCGTGTTGTAGCTGAATCCCTAAAATAGGGTTTCAGCATCAACTCGGCAACTCTGGCCGGCGGCAGGATCTTGATTGCAGACTTTCATTTTTCCGAAATTTCTCCGGTTTCCTTTTATGACTTTTCTAAGGTATTTTTTTACGCACCTGCCGGCGGCCTTTGTGCTGCTGCTCGTTCCGGTTTGCCCGCTTGTAGCACAGCCCGCCGCCGATAGCTCCTCGGTCGAGTTTATAGAAGTGTATTTTAACATGCCGGCCGATACCAGCATTGCCACGGCCCCGGAAAACCGTGCCCGCCACAGTCAGGATTTAATCTCCACGCTGGTGCGTCTTATTGATGCGGCCCGCCACAGCGTGGATGTAGCTATCTACGATTTCCAGCATCATCGGGTTGGCGAAGCGCTGGTGCGGGCCCGGCAGTGCGGGCTTCGGGTACGCGTTATCACAGATAATGAAAACCGGAATGCCCACGACGTCTATCATCCGGAAATGTGGCAGCGCCTGGCGGAGGGCGATATCATTACGATGGACGACAGCGGTACGGTTTACTGGCCGGATGGCCGCATCGAGCGGCACGAGCTTACGGGCGCGAGTGCCTTCATGCATCATAAATTTGCCGTTATAGACGCGCTCAGCCCCAGCCCTGAAGATGATTTCACCTGGGCAGCTACAATGAACCTGACCTACACCGGCCCATTTAATACCAACCAGGCTACCATTTTGAAAGACAGCGGCATCGCCCGGGCGTTTCAGGAAGAGTTTGAAATGATGTGGGGCAGCCGCACGGCCGAACCTAACCCGCAGCGAGCGCGCTTCCACCGCGACAAGCGCAACGTATCGCAGAATTTATTCTGGGTAAATGATACCCGGGTTGAACTCTATTTCTCCCCGATGGACCGCAACCGGAGCCGGCCGAGCATAAGCGAACGCGTGGTGGAGCTGCTGGAAAACGAGACCGACCATGATATAGCATTTCTGGCCTTTGCTATTACCCCGTCGGTGCCCATCAGCCAGGCCATCTGGGCGCTGAGCGCCGATCCTGAAATCCGGCTTAATGGCGTTATAGACCGGATGTTCTTCGGGCGCTATCGCAATCAGGGAGATATCTGGGCAAGTCCTGAAGCCCGGACGCTGGGCCGCAGCGTGTTGCCCGGCCGTGAGCTGCGCAAACTACATGCTAAAACCCTGCTTATCGACGCGCAACACCCCGGCCGGGATGACACGGCCATCACCATTACCGGTTCCTATAATTTTTCCAGCGCGGCCGAAAACGCCAACGATGAATACATCTTAATTATACACGACGATGCCATCACCAATCAATTTATGCAGGATGTGATGGGCGTGAAGGCGCGGGCACGCGGAGAGGCCGAAACGCCGGTTCCGCCGGTAGATCCGCAGCTTTGGTATCCGGTAGCCGGCGTGCAGGACGGGCAGGTGCTGGAAGTGGAGCTGAGCCGGAATTTGCGCTTTCCTGTGAGTTTGCTCGGCGTTCGGGCGCCGCGCATGTTTGCCGGAGCCGACAGCGCTCATTATTATGCCGGGGCCGCAAAAGCATTTGCTGAAGAACTGGCTGGCGGAGCCGAGGTGCGCCTGCAGGGTCCCTATGGCAGCGTGCCCGACCATAATTATGGCCGCTACTACGCATACGTGGAGCTGCGTGATAGCCGCGGCCGCCGGCTCAGCCTCAACCGCCGGATGCTCGAAGAGGGCATGGCCGAGTATTCGCGTTTTTACCGTCAGCACCCCGATTCGGCCGCGCTGTACCAGCAGCTGGAAGAAACGGCCCGCCGTAATGCTTTAAATTACTGGCGCGAGCCGCAGCGTATAGGCCAGCGCGTGCCCCGCTATGAAGAAGATGAAAGCCTCTCCGAAGCGCCGGCGTTCCCGATTAACATAAACCAGGCCACTGCCCGGGAGCTTGAAGCCCTTCCCAATATCGGCCCGGCCCGGGCGGCGGCTATCATTGCCTATCGTGAGGAAAACGGCGGCATAAGCAGCGTGGATGAGCTGCAGAATATACGCGGCATCGGGCCGGTAACCGTGGCCGAAATGCGGCCGCTGGTAGTCTTTTGAGCGTTCCCGGAGAGCAGCTGAAAGCCCTCAAACGCCGCCGGGCTACAGAAAAGTCCCTCAGGACACATGGCTGATAAAAATGAGGCCGGTAGAAGTTTGCCGGGCCAGGCTCAGGGAAAGATCACCAAATATGCGGCGGCCGTCTTTGGTTTTCCCAAGTCCTATAATCACTAAATCGTGGGCCCGGGCTTGTTCCAGCAAAGCGGCTTTCGGATCGTTATGGCGCAGCACTTCGGCAGTGGTGCTTCCCGGAATGATGCGGGTCGAAAACCGCTTCAGGGCTTTTTCGTTGCGTTGGAACGTAGCCGCGTCGGTTTCTTCAGGCACGATCTGAACAAAATGCATTTCAGGTTGCGATGCCCGCCACAAGCTGCCGGCGATGCGCGCGCGAAGGGCATCATGATCGCTGAAACCAGCCACAGGAATGAGGATTCGCCGGGCCCGGGTAATATTCCAGCCGACCGAAGGCTGCCGGAATATGGCCACATCACAACGCACCTGATGAATAAGTTTTTCCAGGTTTTCGGTGGTCTGGCTTTCGCTGAGGCTGCTCAGGCCCAGCAAGATGCTCCGGCAGTTATGTTCTTCGGCCACGCGGGCAATTTCGCCCCAGGGCTCCCGGGCAATGGTGGTGAGCGCATCGGGCTTCATCTGCTCGCTGATGGAGGCCATAAGCGCCTGCTGAAGGGCGTTTTGCCTGCCCTGAAGCTGTTTTTGCACCAGCGAGGGCGAGGTTTCATCGGGCGGAATCACGATGGAAAGCAGCATCACCCGGCCTACTACGGGCGGGGCCAGAGCGTTGGCTACAAACACCATAGACTGCGCATTTGCCGGATTTGAAATCGGCAGCAATACCAGCGGACTAAGCCCGCGCAGGCGTACTAAATCGGGGTTAAGCGCCTGTTCCGCGGCATCCATCACCCGCGCTTTGCTAATAAAAAAAGCCAGAAAAAGCCCGGTGCCGATTAACAGCCAGATCAGGGTAATGACGCCGGCGGCGGGTTCGGCTACGGCCTGGAACAGCCCCAGCCCCACGCAGGCGGCCATCCCGATAAGCGGCAGGGCGGGAAAAAAGGGCACGCGAAAGGTTTTGGAATCTCCAAAGCGACGCCTGCGCATCAGGATATTAATGAGGTGCCCGAGCGCAAATGTGATAAGAAAAATGAGGCTTGAGGCGGCACCGGCGGCGGCTACATCGGGCAGCAGCAGCACGAGCACGGCCGCCAGGGAAGCCGTTACGAGCACGGCCGTAACCGGCGTGCCGCGCTGCGGGTTTATGTAGGAAAGATGATGGCTGAGCGTGCGGTCGTTTGCCATGGCCAGGGCAATGCGGGAAGCAGCAAAAATATTGGCCTGAAGTGCCGAGAGCATCGAAAAGATGCCGGCAGTTAGCACCAGCCAGAAGCCAAAGGCCCCCAGGTAATTTTGCGCGGCTATGGCCACGATGGTTTCAGGATTGGCGGCGCTGACTTCGGCCACGGATTCTCCCGCCGGAATGCCGACGGTCATCACCACAAAAAGCAGCGGCAGATACACGATCAGCCCTACGATGAGCGTGGCCATCATAGCTCTTGGAATATTTTTTTCCGGCTCTTTAATTTCGCCGGCCGCCGAGCCAATCAGATCGAAACCCTGCAAGGCAATAAAGGTATAGCCCATAGCAGCGATAAGGCCGGTGAAGCCATCACTAAAAAACGGCTGTACGCTGTTGCGCAGCTCAGCAAACGGCGTTTGTACGGCCGCGGCCAGCCCGGTGGCAATGAGGATGGCAAAGACCGCAAGTTTGCCGATGTTGGCCAGATCGCCTCCGCCACCCGAAGAACGCGAGAGCTTGAAGGCATAGAATCCCAGCGCGGCCAGCGCCAGTACTACCGGCGTAGCGCCCCGGCTCAGCCAGGCGGTATTTCCCGGCCAGAGCTGTTCGAGCGCAAAAATGGCAAAGGCCGCAAAACCAAGCGCGTAGAGCACGGCGGCTACCAGCGAAGCAAACCAAACGACCCAGCCTACCCCAAAAGCCACTTTAAGCGTAAGCGCTTTTTTAGCATAGGTATAGGTGCCGCCGGATTGCGGGTTGGCGGCCGCCATTTCGGCGAAACTGAGGGCGGTAATAAACGCGATGATGCCATTGAGCAAAAAAGCCAGAATTGCCGACGGGCCGGTAACGGAAAAAGCTACGCCGGCAAGGGCCAGAATGCCGCCGCCAACCATCGCGCCCACGCCGATGCCGGTAGCGCCAACAAGGCCTAAAGTGCGGCGGCTGTCTGCGGCTGAGGAAGAATCGGGATTCACTAAAAAAGAGTATAAAGTAGATGTGTAAAGTACAGTAAAACAAAATTGTAGCCGGATTCGGCTGGCTGAGATTGCCGCCGGCTAAAACCGCGCTTCAATAAGATGGTGCATAACATACAACAGGCTTGGGCAAAATGGGAGAGGAAAACTTATTTTACAAGCTAAAAGCGCTTAATGAAGAAAAAGAAAACGCCGAAAATCCGGATGTTCTTTAAATTTGCTATTAAGTGCTGGTTAAATGATTTTGTCTGTTTAAAACAATTCCCTTTCCATTCTTTAAAACCCTGTTCGTGACCGAATCCATCATTTTAGCCTCTGCAAGCCCGCGACGTAAACAGCTATTGAGCCTTATTTACCGAAATTCCGACTTCATGATTATGCCCTCCGGTGTCGACGAACCTTCGCCGGCCGGCCAAAGCCCGGCCGATTATGCCGAAGAGCTGGCGGTGCTGAAAGCCGAAAACGTAGCGCTTAA